>DATGKC010000195.1:0-2244 GCA_035294845.1 Planctomycetaceae bacterium
GAACTCGGCGACCGGCGCGAGCACCTGGCCCAGCTCCATCGCCGCCCCTGACCCCCGCGCCCACCATTCCCTGCTGTGAAAACCGTTGCCCGAGAACAACACGGCCAGGCGCACCGGCGCCTCGCTGGAAGCCCCGGCCGCGCGCGGCTCGTCGCCCCAGACCGGCAGTGATTCCATCCAGGGCAGCGCCATCGACACGCCGATGCCACGCAGGAAAACTCGCCGCGAAAACTCGTGATTCATCATCGTCGATTCCTCGGAAGATCGCTCGGTCAATTGTCGTATCACTCCAGTATCCCATCGCTGGCGCCTGGAGGCAACCCGAGCGACACCTCCAGGGGCGTTTCAACAGGGCGATGCCCTGGGCTCTAATATCTCGCCCTCGCGGGGCACCGTCGCAACGGCCGTCACGGCGCGTCGGCGGCGGCCGCGTCTTTGCCGCGGATTTCGCGGAACTGGCGGCTGTGCACGATCGTGTCGACGGCGGCAGAGAAACGGTATTCGTGCTGTTCGAGCTGCCGCTGCATTTCCGCGAGCAGCGGGGCGTCGGAAAGCTGCACGCCGCGGCCCAGGGCGTAACCCAGCAGCTTCTTGCAGAATTGCCGCAATACGGCGTCGCGCTGCTGCGTAAGCAAATAGTGGCGCAGGCCGTCGAGGCCTTCGAACCGGGCGCCGTCGCGCACGGCGGCGTGCGTGTCGATCGGCCGGTCGGCCAGGTCTTTCTCGCGGCGACGGCCGATGGGGTCGAAGCCTTCCAGGGCATATCCGAACGGGTCGATCCGCACGTGACAGGTCGCGCACCGCGGATCGCTGCTGTGTTTTTCGACGAGCTGACGCACTGTCAGGCCTTCGATCGCCGTTTCGTCGTCGGGCAGGCGGGGCACATCCTTGGGCGGACGGGGCAGCTTTTCCCCCAGCAGCACCTCGGCCACCCAGTTGCCCCGCAGGATGGGGCTCGTCCGCGAAGCGCCCGATTGTTTCGCAAGCGTTGTCGCCAGGCCGAGAATTCCGCCGCGAGAATATTTTCTCATGCCTTCGACCCGCCGCCACTGATCGCCAGCCACACCGGGAATGCCGTAAAACCTGGCCAGCGCTTCGTTCAGAATCGTGTAGTCGGCCTCGAACAGATCGAGCACCGACGCATCCTTCTGGAACATCTCGCTGAAGAATCGAATCGACTCTTCGTACATGTCGCCGCGCAGGGCCGCAAACTCGGGAAAGTGCCGTTCGCTCTTCTCGTCGAGCGTGTCGAAGTCGTAGATCTGCAGCCATTGGCAGGCGAACTCGGTCGCCAGCCGCCGCACGCGGCCGTCTTGCAGCATGCGGCGGACTTGGGCCGCCAGCACGTCGGGCTCGTGCAATCTGCCGGCGATCGCCAGTTCACGAAGCGGGTCATCGGGAAGCGACGACCACAGGAAATAGCTCAGGCGGCTGGCCAGCTCCCAGTCCGAGACTGGCCCCTGCTGCGTTCCCGCCGGGGGATTCTCGATACGATACAGAAACGCCGGCGCCACGAATACGCGTGCCAGCGTCAGGCGGAATGCTTCGTCGTGCGGCAGCTCCTGATCGCGCAGATGCCGATACAGCCCGCGCAGTTCCTGCTCTTCGTGCTGCGACAGCGGATGCCGGTAGGCGCGCGCGGCAAATTCGACGAGCGCATTGACGTGTTGCGGTTCGCCGTCGACGAGCATCTGTCGGAAGGCCGCCGCCCGATCGTTGAACGGCTGGCGCAGGGGTTCGAAGACCTTGGGGTCGGCGTCCTGCGTCGCATATTCGATCAACTGGGCCAGCGCATCGACGAGGGTCAGCGAATCCTGGCTGATATAATGCAGCTCGTCCCACATCCGGTCGAGTCGGGCCCGCTGGGCATCGTCGAGCATGAGACGGACCAGATGGTGATCTTCGCGATAGTACAGCGTGAGCGTGACGACTTCGTCGCTCGGCACGACTTTGGTGTAGCACAGGGCGGCGGGGAACAGGTCGCGGAACTCCGCGAACGACGCCTCGACCCGTTTTTGTGCCGCGCTGTTTTCGGTAACGAGAATCGGCGCGCCCAACGAAACTCGACGATTGTCGGCAGTCGACCGGTCACTGGCGACGGTCGCCTTCTTATCACTGTGAACGAGCCCCGAATCGCCAGACGGTCGATTCGGGACGACCCGCAGTTGCACGCTCCCTTCGGCGCCGGTTTGCGGATCGAGAATACCGGTCGCGACGAATTCACAGCCTTCCACCCAGTCGGCG
>DATGKC010000196.1:0-5415 GCA_035294845.1 Planctomycetaceae bacterium
TCCGGCAACGTTCGTCTCAATGGGAACATTTTAGGGGATTTTTCGGGGCAAATCGTCGCTGCGCGGTTCGGCGTGACCGGTTTGCTCGGTCCCAGCAACGTGCTCGAGATTGAGTTTGAATTTACCGACTTTTCGCTCGGCGCGCCGCCAGGGGGTCTGTTGAGCCCGGTCGTTCTGGAGATCAGTGCGCATCGCTGAAATCCGTGAACACCGATCGCCGCGATTTGCCCACGCGCGAAATAGCTGCATCGTCAGTCAAAACAACTCGACGATGGGGTGCCCTTCATCCAGCAGATTATAGGGCCGCCCATCGGCAGAAACCGCGCTGAGATCGTCGATCCCCATCGCGTAATAGACCGTCTTGGCAATGTGCTCGGGCGCCACCGGCTTTTCGGCCGGGAATTCGGCGCGGCGATCGCTGGAACCGTAAGTGCGGCCGCCGCGAGTTCCTCCCCCGGCCAGCAGCACCGACATGCAGTGGTGCCAATGATCGCGCCCGGCCCCCCGCGCGCCGCCGGAGCGCGGGTCGCCGATTTTCGGCTGCCGTCCCATTTCGCTCGTCACGAGCACCAGGGTCTCGTCGAGCAACGATCGCTGGTGAAGGTCGTCGAGCAAGGCGGCCAGTGCTCGATCGAAATCGGGAAGCAAGCGCTCTTTGAGACACTCGAAATTGTTTCCATGCGTGTCCCAGTTCCCTGCGCTCAGGCACTTGAGCGCATCGTGAGCCTTAAGGTCGTCAGACCACCAGACCGTTACAAACGGCACACTGGCTTCGACCAGCCGCCGCGCCATCAGCAGGCTCGCGCCGTTGACTGTCGCGCCGTATTTGTCGCGGATCGATTGCGGCTCGCGCATGACCTCGAGGGCGGTCTTCGTCTGCCGCGAACAGAGCAGCGTGAAGGCCGTTTCTTGCTGCTGAGAAAGTAAGCCAGCGGCGGCGTGCTCAAATCGCCGCTGCGCGCCATCCAGCGACTGCAGAAGCTCGCGCCGGTTCTCCAGCCGCTCGACGCTCATGTCGCTTTCCAACGACAGCGCCGGAACTCTGAACTCGAATGGACGTTGCAGATTCCCGTCAAGAAAAACAGGGTCGTATTGTACGCCAAGTCGTCCGGCAAATTGACCGGGGCGGACATATCCCGATTCAACAGCTTTTTGCGGCAGCCAGATGTTTTGCGGCAGATAGGGGTGTCGCGGGCGTTTCGCGGCCACTACAGACCCGATGAACGGCCAATCGTCGCGTTGAGGTTTGCGGTCGGAACCCAAGCTGACGAAGGTGGAGTCGGGAGGATGCCCGGTCAGTTGATGATAATGCCCGCCATGGTGCCCGCCGGCCGCAAGTCCATTATCACCCACTGAATTGACGATGGCCAGGTGGTGGGCTTGCCGCGCCAAATTCGGCAAATGCTCGCAGAGCAGAACGCCGGCCGCAGAGGTTTGTATCGGACTGAACTCGCGGTATTGATCGGGGGCATTGGGCTTCATGTCCCACGTGTCGATGTGCGAAGCGCCCCCTTGCAGAAAAATGACGATCGTCGATTTGGCGATCTTGCGAGCAGGGCTGTCCTGCCCCGGCGCGGCGGCGAGAAGACGGCGTAAATCGAAGCCACAAAAACTCAAGCCGCCGGCGATCAGCAGCGATCGGCGATTGTACTCGAGATGATTTGCCGTTCCGCCCGGCATCGCGTCACCTGGTTTTCAAGATGATTGAAGCATCTCGTCTTGAGCCTGAACCACCGGCTAATTGTACGCAACCGGGCTCGGCACATGCGGTCAATCGAACGCGTCTCGCTCGCAATCGACACGCCCAATTCAGTATGCCTTGACCGAGCCCGATTCCACCAGAACGACGGCATAGCCGTCGATCGTCTTCGGGATTTTTGCCAACAGCTCGTCAGTCAGCTTATCGACGTAGACGCGCAAGCAGGGCTTGCCGTCGCAGAGTCCCTGACCGTGCCCAATCACGCCGGGAATCGCCATCAAGAATTTACTTTGTTCGTCTTGGACTTGCGCGATCGACTTGGCGGCCTGTGCCGGCTCGGCGTTCAGGGGCGCTTTCGTCGAAGAGTCGGGAGAAGTTCCCGGCTTGGACGGCTCTCGCGAGCAAGAGGGAGCCAATGTCAAACACGCGAAGGAAAACAAGAGGACTAAAATCGCCCGGGCGATCATGCGACAACCCGCTAAGAGGCCAGACTGACTCGTTGATCCTACCGCGCGCCGGCGCTGGAAAACAACTTCGCCCTGCGTCATATTCACTCAACATTTTCGATCGTCAATGGCCCGCGCGCCGGCAGCAAAGATTTCACCGGACACTCATCGCACTTTGGTCGCGATCCGCAGAATTCACGACCCAGCCGCCGAAACCATTCTGAGATCAGCGCCAGGTCGAGGTCGGCGTCCTGCGATCCTTTGGCGAAGAACGCCTGCCATTCGTCGTATTCGGCCGCAATCTCCATCCAGCCGTGACGGGCGCAAATTCTCATGCTCCCCCGATCCAGTGGATAGACGGCCAATTTGCCGACGTGCAACAAGATCCGGTCTGCCAGCTCCCAATTTACTCCGCGGATCGCGCGCAGGTCATTTTGCCAGCGATCGAGGGACAGTTTAGCGAAGTCCGCATCGTTGTCGCCAAAGTTTCGAAGCCACCACTTCGCCAGCGCGCATAATAGCCCCGCCTTTCGCCCCGGAAATCCGGCCTGGTCGAGAAGGTCGGCCAGCCGCGCCGGGCTTATGGCGGCCGTCTCGCGCGGCGTGCGAAGTGCTGACTCATCGATCGAGTCTGAGTCGGTGTGCCTTGGTTGCCAGCGTCCACGCTCCAACACGATGTCCATGAGCGTTGCCCACTTTCCTTCCGGCGTGTCCCGTTGCAGTCGATAATGCCTCGCCAGCAACTCCTTTGCCAGGTGCAGAACGTTTTGGGCCATAATTCTGTCTATCGTGTGTAATTTTTCGCGGTACAATGTCGTCCATGAACTACATCATCCGCAAACCCTGGCATCTTCCGCAACGGCTGCACACTGCCGAGGAAGTCTATCGCAACCGCAAGCTCAAGCGCCGCGAGTTTCTGGCTTCAGTCGGACTCTCGGCGACCGCGCTGGGGTCCGGAGTCTTGCTCTCGGGCTGCAATCAGGGAACCGATGAGGAAGTGCGCAAGGCCGGTCAATACGACCTGGTCGCCGACGCCGCGCGCAAAGAGGGTGAAGAGGCTGTGGCCGAAGGTCGCACGTCTTCCCGCACCGGGCCTTATCGCGCCCCGCGGAACGAGACATACGACTACGGACGGCCCGAGACGGGAGAAGTGTTCGCGGCCCGGTACACGAATTTCTATGAGTTTTCCGGCCAGAAACACGTGTGGCGGTTTGTCGGGGATTTCAAGCCCAGTCCCTGGAAGATCGAAGTCGCCGGCCTGTGCTCGAAGCCGCAGACGTTCGATATGGACGATCTGTACCGGTTGATGTCGTTCGAAGAGCGCCACTACCGCCATCGCTGCGTCGAGACATGGGCGATGTGCGTCCCCTGGGCTGGATTCCCCCTGCGCGAGCTTCTGAAGCGCGTGAAACCCCAACCCGCCGCCAAGTTCGTCGCCTTTGAATCGTTTGACCGCCCGGAAGAAGCTCCTAACGTCAATCTTTCGGTGCATTTTCCCTGGCCGTACACCGAGGTTTTAACGATGGACGAGGCACAGAACGAGTTGGCCTTCATTGCGACGGGCATGTACGGACATACTCTGCTCAAACAGCACGGCGCGCCGATCCGGCTCGTTGTTCCGTGGAAGTACGGATTCAAGAGCATCAAGTCGATCGTCAAAATTACGCTTAACAGCGAACAGACCCCCACGTTCTGGAATACGGCGTCACCCGATGAATACGACATCGAGGCCAACGTCAATCCCCATGTTCCGCACTTGCGTTGGAGCCAGCAGACCGAATGGATGCTCGGCACGCACGCGAAATTCGACACCGTCATCTACAACGGATACGGCGAGTTCGTCGGTAAGCTGTATTCGAGCTGACGGACCTCATGAAACCTTGGGAATTCTGGATCGACGTCGGCGGGACGTTCACCGATTGCATCGCTCGCTCTGCGGATGATCGCCTCGTCGAGTGCAAAGTGCTCAGCTCCGGCGTGACGAAGCGGCGTGTCGGTGAAATCCTTGGGCCGGCGCGTTTTTGCGATGACGCGCCCGGGCGCGATGCCGACGGGTTCTGGATCGGCTATGAGCTGCGGTTTCTCGACCGCCAGGGAGCGCCCTTTTTCGCCAGCCCGGTGACCGATTTCGACGCGCGCACCGGCGGATTCACCACGGCCGCGCTGCTTCCTCAGAATCTCGAACCAGGGGCGTTCTTCGAGCTGGCTTCCGGCGAAGAATCGCCGATATTGGCGATTCGCGCGGTGCTCGGGCTGCGACTGGATCAGCCGATTCCGGAAGTGTCTGTGCGGCTGGGGACCACGCGCGGCACAAACGCCCTGCTCACGCGTCGCGGGGCCCGCACGGCGTTCGTGACCACCCGCGGTTTTGGCGATATTCTGCTGATTGCGAATCAAGATCGCCCGCGGCTGTTCGATCTGGCCATCAAAAAGCCCGAGCCGCTGTTCGAGCGCGTGGTCGAAATCGACGAGCGGTTGGATGCCGAAGGAGGCGTGCTGAAAGCGCCCGACGAGCGCGCGGTGCGGTCGCAGTTGGTCGAATTGAAGAATCAAGGCGTCGAGTCGATCGCCATCTGCCTCTTGCATTCGTTTGCCAATCCGGCTCACGAGCAGATGATCGAGCAATGGGCGCGCGACGCGGGATTCTCGGAGATCAGCGTTTCCAGCCGATTGTCTCCTTTAATCAAAATCGTTTCGCGCGGCGATACGACGGTGGTCGATGCGTACCTCAACCCGATTCTGCGGCAGTACGTCGAAACGCTGCGGCGGAAGCTGGAAGGGAGCCGGCTGCGGCTCATGACTTCGGCGGGCGGCCTCGTCGATGCCGACCGCTTTGTCGGCAAAGACAGCATTCTCTCCGGACCGGCCGGCGGGGTGATCGGGTTTTCGCGCGTCGCCCAGCGCGCCGGCTTCCAAAAATCGATCGGCTTCGACATGGGAGGCACCAGCACCGATGTATCGCGCTTCGACGGCCGGTACGAGCTGGAATTCGAGACAAAGAAGGCGGGAGTGCGGGTCGTGGCGCCCATGTTGTCGATCGAAACGGTGGCGGCCGGCGGCGGCAGCATCTGCGCATTCGACGGCGTCAAATTGATCGTGGGGCCCGACAGTGCGGGGGCCGTGCCCGGTCCGGCATGTTATGGCCGCGGCGGACCGCTGACCGTCACGGATGTCAATCTCTACCTGGGGCGGATTCTGCCCGACCGCTTTCCCTTCCCGCTCGATCGCGCCGCCGTCGAGGCGCATCTTGCGCGGCTGTGCGAGACGATC
>DATGKC010000197.1:0-2425 GCA_035294845.1 Planctomycetaceae bacterium
CTGCGCCGCCAATGCCGCCAAACCCGGCCGAGCCGCCGAATCCGCCGGAGCCGCCGAATCCGCCGGAGCTGCCGCCGCCATTGCCTGTATTGCCCTGAATCGTCGAGCTGCCGGCGCCGCTGATGAACGAGAATTCCTGCACGTCGGTGATGGCGATGAACCGCGGAATCACGGTCAATCGCACATAGCGCCGATCGGCCGAAATCACTGCCGACACCTGCATCGTCACCCCTTCCGGAACGACGGTGATCACAGGCTGAAAACCGACTGAGAAAAAGCCAACCGTGGGAATCAGGCTGGTGACGAAGGGGCGACTTACGGTGTCTAGCACTGTGGCCGTTTGTCCATTGAACAGCGTGACCTTGGGAGCAAACAAGAGATTGGTGCGCGTGTCGCCCTGCGCGGCGTTGATCAGAAAGAACGTCTCGATATCGCTGAGAATGGCAAACCCAACCTGCAAACCGGCCGTCGGGTCGAATCCGCCGAATTTCGGAACGCCGATCGCAAACGAGCCTTGCTGGAAAGGAATGTCGAGATTGTTCGCAAAGGTATTGGTGGGCAACAGACCGACCACGTCGCCGTAGCGCGGCCAGTTATTCTGGTTGTGCGTATCGATCGTGGGTCCGGGCGCGAATGGAGCGGCGCCGCCGCCAGTTCCCGCCTGTCCCACGTTTACCGTTCCCGACGTTCCCGACGAGCCCGATGAGCCCGATGAGCCGGATGACCCGGACGAACCTGAGCTGCCTGATGAACCCGACGAGCCCGATGAACCCGACTGGCCCGACAAGCCCCCCGCTGTGAAGTCGGTGCCGTTGCCGAATGGAGGCACCGGTTGTCCGAACGTATTGGGGATGCCGTTGGAGACATTGCTGGCCAGGTTGAAGTTGAAATCGACGCCGATGCGTTCGAAGAAGTTGTCGCTGACGGTAATGAAGCGGACCTCGACGGTCACTTGCAGGTCTTGCAGGCGGCGTAATTGACCGAGCAGATCGGCGATTTCTTCGTGCACGGCCTGCGTCTGCCGGATCACGAGGCTCAACGTCGTGCGATAGGGAACGACCGATCCGGGCCCGCTCAATTCTTCCCATGAATCGGGCTGCACGGTGGTGGTGATCAGGGTCATGAGCGAATTGAAGTCGGCAATGGTGCCGCCGCCATACAGACCGCCGTCATCCGGCTCGCCGGATGAGCCGCCCGCGCGGCTTGATCGTCGTCCCTCGCGATCGTCCACTTGTGCGAACGCCTGGCCGGAGGGGCGCTGCATCCCGCCGATCGAGCTCACATTCATCTGGCCCAATTGTCCCCCCAGGCCTCGCAAGCCAGCCGACGTCGCATTGATGCCCGGATTGGGCATCCCGATCGTCGAACCGGACGGATCGAAATCCTTAACGGGAACGACGAGATCGGCCACGGGGTAGGTGCGTTGCACCAATTCGCCATGCTGCTTGATGCGGCTGGTGATTTTGAGCACGTCGTCTTTGATCGTGTGGCCCAGGTGCAGCGGCTCCAAGATCAGGTTGAGCGCGCTCTTGAGGCGTATGCCGTCGACGTTGATCGACACGCTCGTGTTCGAGGTGACGCCTTCATCTTCCAGTCCCGAGGGATCGAGCACAATGTTGACCTCGGCCAATGTGGCCAGCCGCTTGATCACCTCCGATAGCGGCGCGTTGTCGAAGTGCAGCGAGACGTAGCGCGACAGGCTGCGATCGACCTTGATCTCTTCAGGCGTGGGAACGTGATTGTCGGGCCGGCCAAATTTTTCGCGCCGTTTTGTCAGGTCCTTCCATTTCTTCAGCTCGGGGTATTCGATGTCCTTGACGTAGCCGGTGGCGGCCAGGTCGACGTCGTTGAGCATTTCGGTAAAAGTGTCGGCTTTTCTCTCACGCAGGTTCTTATTGAAGTCATCCTGCTTTGCCAGTTTCGCCTTCAGCACCATCACTTCAGACACGGGGTTCTCAGGCTGCAAGAGCTGCGCCTGCTTGGCCAGCACGACGGCCTCGTCGAATCGTTTCTGCTTGAGCAGCTCGTTGTATTTCTCGACTTTTTCGGCGTAGTCCTGGTCGATGCGGATCTTGATCTGCTCCTCGCGCTTGATCGTGTCTTCGACTTCGCGTTTTCGCTGGGCCATTTCGATTTTGGGCGCGTTGATCTTGCGGGCGGCTTCGATCTGGTCGCGCGACCGCGCCAGCGACTTCAGCAAGTGAGCCGTCACATTTCCAGTGAGGCCCGAGCGCTCGACGCTGCTTTGCGCCCGGTCGATCATTTCCAGCGCCCGTTGAGGGTCGGCGGCGGCCAACTGCTCGGCGCGGAACTCGGCATTGCGGACTTCGGTGCGCAGTTTATCGAGCGCGATCTGGCGCTGCTCGTCGACGGCGTCGATCGGCCGCGGCTGTTCTTCGCTGACGGACTGGCCCAGCTCGCTCTC
>DATGKC010000198.1:0-2485 GCA_035294845.1 Planctomycetaceae bacterium
AATTGCCTGGCGGTCCGCGAGTTCGACGCGGTGCGGCAGGTGGTGATGGCGACTCGCAAGGGAACGGTGAAAAAAACGGCGCTCGCCGAATACAGCCGCCCCAAAGCCGGCGGCATCATCGCCATCAAGCTGGAGGACGACGACTCTCTGATCGACGTCGTGCTTGTCTCGCCGGGAGAAGATTTGCTGATCGCCACCGCCAACGGCATGGCGATCCGCTTTTCGCAGGAAGACGCGCGCAGCATGGGCCGGGCGACGTTTGGGGTGAAAGGCATCGACCTTGTCGAAGGCGATTACGTCGTGGGGATGGTGGTGGCGCATCCCGAGATGGACCTTTTGACCGTCTGCGAGAACGGCTATGGAAAGCGCACTCCCTTCGGCGATCCGGAGCTTGCCGACGACGGCGAAGCCGCCGATGAGTCGGGCGAAATCGAGGCGCTGGCCGTCGAACCGCCTGGCGCTGCAGCCGGCGACGAGCCACTCGCGCCCGAGGAGAGCGGCGAGGGGGCCAGAAGCGGCATGCAGTACCGCCGCCAGAGGCGCGGCGGCAAGGGACTGCGAAATATCAAGACGACCGAGCGGAACGGGAAGGTGGTCGATGTCACGGCCGTGACCGACGATGATGAAGTGCTGATGGTGACGGCCGGCGGCATCATCCAGCGAATTCGCGCCGGCGACATCAGCCGCATTGGCCGCAATACGCAGGGCGTGCGCATCATTCGGCTCGACGACGGCGACAAGCTCGTCTCGCTGGCCCGCGTCGCGTCGGATGAGGTGGCAGAGTGATCGGGCCGTGAGAGGGGAGTCGCGCAAATGAACATCGTCATGATCGGCACAGGTTACGTGGGCCTGGTGACGGGCGCCTGTCTGGCCGAAAGCGGCAACGACGTGACCTGCGTCGACGTCGACGAAGACAAGATCGAGCGTCTGCGCCGCGGCGAAATCCCGATTTATGAACCCGGGCTCAGCGAGCTGGTGTCGTACAACGTCAAATCCGGCCGGCTGCGCTTTACGTGCCATGCCGCCGAGGCCGTTCCTGCCGCGCAGTGCGTTTTCATCGCCGTGGGAACGCCGCAGAACGGCGATGGATCGGCCAACCTCAACGTGCTCTGGACGGTGGTCGACTCGCTGGCCCCGCTCTTGGCTCACGAGGCGATCGTGGTCGTGAAGAGCACCGTGCCCGTGGGCACCAACCGGCTGGTGGCTTCGCGTCTGTGCGAGTTGACCGGGCGAGTTGTCGCGGTGGCCTCGAACCCCGAGTTCCTCAAGGAAGGTTGCGCCATCGACGATTTCACCAAGCCCGACCGCGTCGTGGTGGGCGTGACCAGCGCCCAAGTCGGAGAAGTTCTCCACGATTTGTACAAGCCGTTTTTGCGCACCGAGCATCCTTTTCTGGTGATGGGGCCCGAAAGCGCCGAGATGACCAAGTATGTGGCCAACTGCCTGCTCGCGACCAAGATCAGCTTCATCAACGAGATGGCCAATCTTTGCGAGCGGCTGAGGGCAGACATCAACGAAGTGCGGCGCGGGATCGGTCACGACCAGCGAATCGGGTTTTCGTTCTTGTTTCCCGGCGTGGGGTATGGCGGTTCGTGCTTTCCCAAGGACGTGCGGGCGCTGATCGACGCCGCCGCAAGCCAACACGTCGACACCCGAATTCTCAAGGCGGTCGATGCCGTAAACAGCGCCCAGAAGCTCGTCTTATTCGAGAAGATTTGCGCTCACTTTGCAGGGCGGATCGCTGGGCGCACGATCGCCGTCTGGGGCCTGAGCTTCAAGCCCCGGACCGACGACGTCCGCGAGGCGCCTGCGCTCGTCTTGATCGACGAATTGCTGGCCGCAGGCGCCGCCGTGCGCGTGCACGACCCCGTCGCGATGCCGAATGTGCGCAAGCTCTACGGCGCGAAGCTCGTTTATTGCGAGAGCCAGTACGACGTCTTGGAAGGGGCCGAGGCCCTGGCCATCGTCACCGAATGGAATGAATTCCGCAACGCGAACTTCGAGCTGATGCACAAGACCATGCGGGATCCGGTGATCTTCGACGGGCGCAACTTGTACGATCCGCCGCGCATGCGCGCGCTGGGCTTCGAGTACTCGGGGATCGGCCTGTTCGTGCCGCCCAACTGAAAAAAACGCGGTACACAAAGTGTAGGCGGGTTTCTCCGAAACCCGCTGGACGAGCACGCAAGCGCCCGAAAAATCACGCCATCACTCAAACGGGTAGTGCGTCAGTTTGATTCAGTCGTGGCGTCGGGATTGGGGCTGGAGGGTTGACTCACGGGCTTCGTTTTCCGCATGAGAACCATTCGACAGCGACGGCGACTCCGCCCCAGAAGGCTGCCGAAATTGCCTGCGCAACGGCAAAACCTGCTGCCGAAGTCAATCTTGCCATTACCTCCCAGAATGGAATCGTCGCCACCGCGCCCGGAAAGTTGATCACTATAGCCGGCAGGCACCACTCAGGAATTGGCTTCGTCATCCGGAG
>DATGKC010000199.1:0-7005 GCA_035294845.1 Planctomycetaceae bacterium
CAGCCGCGGTGCGCGTTCGTGCTGTCCATGCGGGCCACGATTGCGCCCCCGGAATTCGCCGCCGGCAACCGCACCCAGGCGCTCGTCGAAAAACCCCTGTCGCCTTCGAAGTCTCCGACGTCGGCGAATTCGAGCGCTTCACCCGGCTGGAGTGAGAAGACCTTCTGGCCATTGCGACCGGCGGTCCAATCGAAACCGGTGGGATGCGATTGTTCGCGCGGAGCGCCCGCGACGGCCGCATGCACCGACCGGCCGTCTCCCTCATTGAGGGGCACATGAAGAGCCAGCCCCGCTGCGGGAATCAGTCCGGCGACGGACTCGGGAGACGTCTGCGCGAGCCAGGCGTCGAATTCTGCGCCGGCCGCGCTCTTTCGAGACTCGATCTGGCTGCGAACCTGTGCTGCCAGTCGAGCGTTCTCGGTCCACTTTTCGCGGTCTTCATTTCTCGGCACGAACACCGTGGGAGGCGTATCCTTGATATTGCCGTCCATTCCCTTCTGCGTCGTGTTGTTGAAAAACGCCGCCAGCGAATAAAACTCTTTGGTTGTGAGCGGGTCGAACTTGTGATCGTGACAGACGGCGCAGCCGGCGGTGAGCCCCATCCATACCTGCGAAGTCGTTTCGGTGCGATCGCGCGTGTAGAGCACCTGATATTCCTCATCAATCGCGCCGCCTTCGTTGGTGGTGATGTTGCAACGGTTGAACCCCGAGGCGACGACCTGGTCGAGCGTGCGATCGGGAAGCAGGTCGCCGGCAAGCTGCTCGATCGTGAACTGATCGAACGGCATGTTGCGATTGAAGGCCTTGATCACCCACTCGCGATACGACCACATTTCGCGGAAATTGTCGAAATGGATGCCGTGCGTGTCGGCGTAACGCGCCGCGTCGAGCCAGTAGCGGCCCCGATGTTCACCCCAGTGCGGCGACTCGAGGCACGCATCGACGAACCGCCCGTAGGCGTCGGGCGAGCCGTCGTTCACAAACTTGTCGACGTCAGCCGGCTCCGGAGGCAAACCGGTGAGATCAAGGCTCACGCGACGGGCCAGCGTGCGGCGGTCGGCTTCGGGCGCCGGCGCCAGCCCTCGTTCCTCCAGTTTCGACAGGATGAAGCGGTCGATCGCGTTCTTCACCCAACCGGCGTTCTTGACGGCCGGCGGTTGCGAACGCTGCGGCGGAATAAACGACCAATGCGGCTGGTACTCGGCCCCTTCTTGAATCCAGCGGCGCAAAAGTTCTTTCTGCGCCTTCGTGAGCGTCTTTCTTGTCGCAGGGGGCGGCATGGCTTCGGTGGGATCGCCACTTTCGATGCGGCGAATCATCTCGCTCGCATCCGCGTCGCCGGCCACGATCGCCTGCATTTTAAGCGCCAGCTCCCGCTGATCGAGCCGCAAGTCGGCCTTGCGGGCGGCGCTGTCGGGTCCGTGGCAGGCAAAGCAGTTTTCGGCCAGGATCGGCCGGATCGTGCGGTTGTATTCGAGTTTGTCGGCCGCGGTGCATTGGCCAAGTATCAGAACAAGGGCCAGCGCGCAAGCCGGCAAAGAGCGCGTGACGGTGCACGTGTTCGATTCGCTCCACGTCTTCATTTCGTCGCTCCGTTTCTGCTCGATCCATTTCTGGAGGTCCCATTTCGCCTGACCCGTCCGTTCCCGACGTGTGCGGCGTGGATTTCCGCGACTTCGGGAATGACGCGGGCCCAGTATTTGAGCCCGCCCCGCAAGTGTTTCGACATGGCGCGCACGGCCCCGCGAGTGTCATCGGCCCCGAGCGCTTCGACAATCGCCAGATGCTCTTGCGCCTCTTCGGAAAGGCGCCGCAAATCGTTGCGGGCCTCGTGCTCGCTCCACGACACGTCGCGGAACGCCCGGAACAACGTCTTCAATCGGTTCAATTCGCCGGCCAAAAACCGGTTTCCGCACGAATCGGCGATCAGATCGTGCAGGCGGCTATCGACGCGGCGGGATTGCTCGAGGAATCGCGCGGAGTGAGATTTCCTGGATTCTGCCAGCCGCTCGAGCTCGGCCGAAACGTCCCGCAGTTCTTTTGGATGAATCCGCCCGCAGGCCAGCCGCACGGCTTCGCATTCCAGCGCCCGCCGCACCTGCATCACCTCGCGGACCTCTTTTTTCGTCACGCGGCGAACCACCGCACCGCGGTTGGGCAACAGGTCGATGATGCCGATTCCGGCCAGAGCGATCAGCGCTTCGCGAATCGGCGTGTGACTGACGCGGAAGCGATCGGCCAGCTCTTGCGTCACGAGGTGCCGCCCGGCTTGCAGTCGCCCGCGGAACACGTCGGCCAGCAATTTCTCGACGATCTTCTGCCGCAACCGGCCGTGGTCGTTTTTGGCACTATCTGTGGTTTGGTGCATGAGGCGAGTCTCGCGGCCAAGAGGGCCGGGCCGATCGTTCGACGCGGCCCGTGCTTTTCTTACGATAACGTGCGGACCGCCGGGCCGTCAAGCAGATTCTACAGAATCCGGTCCACATTCTGTAGAACCAGATTATTTCCCTTCTCTCGTTCCCAGGCAGAGCCTGGGAACAAGAGACGTTCGCTTGACGCACCTCGCTGGCTCTCTGACAATGCAAACACGACTTCTCAGATTCCAGTCGAACTGCAACCGAAACAGCCGGCCGGCTCTCGCGCTTTGCCGCAAAAGTCGGCTATGGGCGACACTTCCGAAAGAGTCAAAAGGTTCCGATGGATATTTCAAATTGCCGAGATGCAGCAGCGCGTCTTTCAGTGATTCTCGCATTTGTGGCGACATGTGCCGGATTAGCCGCGCCCTCAAGGGCCGCCGACGATTTTTTGAAGGTTGCAGACGTCGAGCAGCAACCCTTGGGTGCCGCGACCGAGCGGCTGATCGAAGCGCTGGACTATATGGGCGCGCCTTTGACCGTTGCCGACCGTGAGGCGCTGGCGTCGGCGTCGAAAGAGACCGATCCCGGAAAATCGGTGGCCGCAATCCAGCGCGTGCTTGATGTCCACTGCGTCGCCGGCGTGACGATCAACGCGGAGAGCCGCGTCTCGGTCGTGGAAGGCCCGGCGAAAAAGGAGCTCATGCAGCAAGGCTGGCGAACGTTTCTCATCAAGGTGCACAACCTGGCGGGCATCACGCCCGAGCTCAAGATCGAAAGCCCGAATTTGGCGCCGCTCTATCGGCGAAGCACAAACCGGGCCGCTCCGGATTTCGTGATCACGCCGGCCGACGTCCCGAACCGCTGGCTCGACGCGGCGATGTTCAACGCCCAGCCCTTGAAGCCTGCACTGTCGGGGCTTGCCCTCGAATATCGGATCGTGCAGCTTTTCAGCCGCGACGTGGGCAAGCGCGAGGCCAGGCTGGGCTTCAACGTCGGACAGGGAACGCAAGACCTCGGTTTCCGCAATGCCGTGCCGATTTTGTTTCAGTGCCTCCCCGCGGTCGAAGTGGCGCTGCGAGTGCTCGATTTCGACGGGCAACCGACGACGGCCGCTTTCGTTATCCGCGACAAAATGGGACGCGTGCATCCCAACCCGGCGCGTCGGCTTGCGCCCGACTTTTTCTTCCACAATCAGATTTATCGCGCGGATGGAGAATCGGTGCACCTGGCGCCAGGCGAATATACCGTGGTCGTTTCGCGCGGTCCGGAATATCTGGTCGAAACGCATCCTTTGACCGTGGGCGACAACATCGTCAGCCAACAAGCCCAATTCAAGCTGCACCGCTGGATTCATCCTGCCGAAAGGCGCTGGTTTTCGGGCGATCACCACGTTCACGCAGCCGGGTGCGCGCACTATGAGAATCCCACCGAAGGAGTCACGCCGGCCGACATGATGCGGCACATCCTGGGCGAAGACCTCAACGTGGGGTGCGTTTTGAGCTGGGGGCCTTGCTGGTACGCGCAAAAACAATATTTCGAAGGGAAGACATCGGCCCTGTCGCGGCCAAGTTATTTGATGCGGTACGACGTGGAAGTCAGCGGGTTTCCATCATCTCACGCTGGGCACTTATGCCTGCTCAGGCTTACGGAAGATGATTATCCCGGCGCCGAGTTCATCGAGCAGTGGCCAAGCTGGACCGAGCCGATTTTGGAGTGGGGCCAAAGGCAGGGGGCCGTCGTCGGCTACAGCCATTCGGGCTGGGGCTTGCAGCTTCCCGACGTGATGCCCGACGGCTCGCGGAAGTTCGTCAATTACAATCAATTGCCGTCCGGGTGGAGCGGGAAAGCGGCCGACAAGCTCCCTGACCAGGCGATGCCCAAGTTCGACGGCATCGGCGCCAACGAATACATCGTCACGACGGCCAACGGCGCGTGCGATTTCATCTCGGCAGTCGATACGCCCGCCATCTGGGAACTCAACATCTGGTACCACACGCTCAATTGCGGGATGACGTCGCGAATCAGCGGCGAGACCGATTTTCCCTGCATCTATGGAGATAAAGTGGGCCTGGGGAGAATTTACGTCAAGCTCGATCCCAAAGAGGAGCTCAACTACGACAATTGGGTCGAGGGACTCAAGAATGGACGCAGTTACTGCGGCGATGGCCTCTCGCACATTTTCGATTTTCGCGTGAACGACGTGGCGGTGGGCGAGCCGGGTTCGGCCGGCAAAATCAGCCGCTTGAATCTCGACAAACCCGGCAACGTCAAAGTATCGTTCGACGCCGCCGCGTTCCTCGAGAGTCCCCAGCCCACTCCCGAAACGGAAAAAATCCGCAGTCGGCGCTTGGACGAAAAGCCCTACTGGCATCTCGAACGAGCGCGGATCGGCCAGACCCGCGACGTGCCTCTGGAAGTGATCGTCAATGGCAAAGCAGTGGCGACGAAGCCGCTTGTTGCCGATGGCCAGCAGCAGACCTTGAGCTTCGACGTGCCGATTGAGCGTTCGAGCTGGGTCGCCGTGAGGATTTTGCCTTCAGTTCACACGAACCCCGTCTTCGTCGAGGTGGGAGAACAGCCGATTCGCGCCAGCAAGAAGAGCGCCGAGTGGTGCCTCAAGGCGGTTGACGTGTGCTGGAACGCCAAGGTCGGAAGCATTCGCGCCAGTGAAGTCGACGACGCCAGGGCCGCCTACGACAAGGCCCGCGCGGTGTACGCCAAAGTGCTCAAGGAGGCGCGGGACGACTAGTTGTTGAACTTGCTTTGATGTCAATCCGCGCGTCGGCCGCACAGCTCGGTCAGTCCGCCATGAGTCACCGGCGCGAACCAGAATCAAGTCGCCATGCTGTGCATCGCCGTTGCTCCTGAATCACGCCGTCTGGGAAAAGTCGACCTTTTCAACGCGGCGCGGCAATGCGACCTGATCGAATTCCGGCTCGACCGGCTCGGCAAGGAGCCCGACCTCAAGGAGATGATGGAGGGCATCGAGAAGCCCATCCTCATTTCCTGCCGCCGCAAGGTCGATGGCGGCGCCTGGGACGGCACTGAAGAAGAGCGGCTGATTCAACTCCGCACGGCGATCATCGCGGAACCCGCTTACATCGAGCTCGAGGTCGACATCGCGAACCAGGTCCCGCGCTTCGGCAAGACCCAGCGCGTCGTCAGTCATACGAGCCTTGCCGCGCCGCTGACAAATATTGAGCCGGTAATTGAAAAGGCGATCGCGGCGAAGGCCGATGTCGTCAAATTCGTCGGCCCCACTCCCACGCTCGATGCGGCGTGGCCGCTTTTGGCCGCGATCAGCAAGAAGCGAGAACTGCCGGTCGTAGGGATGGGACTGGGCAAACCGGGAGTGATGTTTTCGCTTTTGGGGCTCAAATACGGCGCCCCGTGGATTTACGCGGCCCTCGAGCAGGGGCTGGAAGCCCATGAGGGACAAGCGACTTTCACCGAACTGATCGAAGTTTATCGTTGGCGGGACATCGGCGCCAAGACGCGGTTCGTCGCCGTGGCGGGCTTCGGCAAGGCCGAGCGCGCGGCGATCTGCCTGCTGAACGCCGGCTTTGCCCGGCTGGAGCTCAACATCCGTTGCCTGCCGTTGGAAATCGGCATTTCCGACAAGACTGCGCAGATGCTCGACACGCTGCACATCAACGTGCTCTTGGCGAATCCGCAATTGAGCGAGCGAGCGCTCAATCTGGCTTCGGAAATCGACGAGTCGGCCCGCAGGTCTCAGTACGCAGACCTTGTCATCAAGCAACAGGATGGCTGGCATGCCTACAATACGGCCTGGAAGAGCGTCTTCCGGATCATCGAGCGAGAGCTCGGCGCCAAAACGGCGGAAGATCGTCCACTCGATGGCCGCAACGTGTTCGTGATTGGCGCGGGGGGCATGGCCCGCAGCGTGGCCTTCGGCGTGCAGAAACGGAAAGGCCTTCTCAGCGTGACCGCGGCCGACGACAACGAGGGCAGGCGCCTCGCACAACTGACCAGTGCCCGCTTTGTGCCGATGGCCAACATGTACGACACGCTTTGCGACCTGGTGATTATCGCCGAGGCCCAGGCCGCTGACGGCAGGCCGTCGGCCTCCGGCGGCACGGCCGTCAAAGTCAATCCGGCTTTTCTGCGCCCTCCCATGGCCGTTGCCGACTTGACGTCGTTGCCGGGCGAGGGCGATCTTCTGCGCGAGGCCCGCGAGCGAGGCTGCAAAATCATCGAGCCGTCGGCCATTTTCAGCGACCACATCGCGGCCATCTTCAAAACGATCACCGGGAAAGAGTTTCCGGCCGATCTCTCTCTCGCGTCGCTCGCCGGCGCTTAATTCCTGCCAGCTTCCCAGCGGACAATATCATGAATCGAGAGTGCGCTGACGTGATAAATGAGCTTGCCCATAAGAAAGCTCACTGGCGCTGGCACCCCGCAGGCAGTACGCGGCTCCGCGTTATCGTAGCGCTGCTCATACTCATTGCTTGCGGCGGCCTGCTCTATACTTCGATGCCTAGCAGCCGTCTTTTGCGGAGCTGCGGCTGTACCGTGATAAAGCCGCCAGGGCCACTATTGAGGCCATTTTTTCGGGCTTCCGGGTTTCGAGTGGGTGAATCTGCGGTGCAGGCGTTCAGGTGAGTTGATGAGCTCACGTTTGGCCCGC
>DATGKC010000200.1:0-2257 GCA_035294845.1 Planctomycetaceae bacterium
CCGACAACCGCAAACTCATTTCCTTCGTGCTTCAACACGCGGGGGCCCTGGTGACGACTGCTGAAAATGGTCAGATCGCTTGCGACCTCGCGCTCATGGCCCAAGCGAACAACGAGGCCTTTGATGTCGTGCTGATGGACATGCAAATGCCGGTCGTCGACGGCTATCTGGCCACCGCCGAACTGCGGCGGCAAGGCTATGGTCTGCCCATCATCGCCCTGACAGCCCACTCAATGCCGGCCGATCGCCAGAAGTGTCTGGATGCCGGCTGCGATGCTTACCTGACAAAGCCCATCGATCAGATGCAGCTCGTGAACGTCATCGGGGACTGGTGCGCCCGAATCCGGGCACTTTTGCCGGCGATGTGTCTTCAATAATTGAACCCGCATGGCGCGGCCTCTTGTCGCTGGCGCGACCCGGCCGGTGCTGGCGCACGCGGCCGGGCCACCCGACGCACGCAGTCGGGCCAACCGTCGCAGGGCGAGTTGCAAATTTGCCATTGCAAATCAGCCAGCGCAAATTGCAAATTGAGGGGGGCCGGGTGGCCCGTCCGTCCCGCAGGGCGGGCGGGTTCCGAAGGAACAAGAGGCCACACCGTTCGCGTTCGTCGCAGGCTGATCTTTCGCTCGTCGTGCACCCCCCGGGGCCATCGCTCGAGCGTATGCGCCGGTGTCAAGAATTGAACCCGCATGGCGCGGCCTCTTGTCGCTGGCGCGACCCGGCCGGTGCTGGCGCACGCGGCCGGGCCACCCGACGCACGCGGCCGGGCCAACCGTCGCGCAGGTTGGAAAACCTACGCCGCTCCCCCGCGGCTTTACGCCTTCTTTTCGGCGAGCCGGACGGCCGTGGCGCAGGGGCCTTTGCGCCCCTGGCCGATGTTGTACTCGACCATCTGGCCCTCCCGCAGCTCTTCAAAGGCCACGCCTTGAACTTCCGAGTGATGGAAGAACAGGTCGTCGCGCTCGCCTTCGACAAATCCGAACCCGCGATCCGAAATCAACCGTTTGATCTTACCTTGTGGCATCTCTGCCCTCCTCGAGAAAAACTTGCGACTTGGGGCAGCGGCCTCTGGAACACGAAGTCTGCCGCCGACCCCATCCATTTTTGCGAGCAGACAGCCACAAAACCGAGGCGGGCACTTGATAAGGGCACAACTTCAGAGCCTGCGGCGGGACGAGAAGAACGGCTGGAATGAATCCGGACCTGCGTCTCGTTTCTACTCGTCACGATTCTCGTGACGGCCGGATTATAACCGCGCGATCGCCGGCATGGCAACGTCGCGGGCGTCAAAACCGCGCCTGCCGCGAAGCCAGGTATTCCACCAGCGCCTTGTCGAACGGCATGCTCGTGTCAATCCCCACGTAGTCGATGCCGGCCGAAAAGCATTCGCGGCGGTACGCCTCGCGCAGCTCGCGCAATGCGTCGAGGTAATCGGCCTTCATGCCGTCGGCGTCGACCAGCAGCGTTTCTCCGGTTTCCGGCTCGCGAAAGTCGATGAGACCGCGAAACGGAAAATGAACCTCGGCTTCGTCCAGGATGTGAAACACGATCACATCGTGGCCGCGATGGCGCAACTGCCGCAGCGTGTTGATCGTTGGTTCCGAATCGGCCAAGAGATCGGAAAACAACATGATCAGACTGCGATGCCGAACCATCGCCGCAATGCTCTGCAGGTTCTTGGCGATTTCGGTCGGCCCGGTGGGCTTGAGCTTCGAGAGCACCGCCAGAATGTTGCCGAGCTGAGTGCGTTTGCTGCGCGGGGGGAGGCTATGGCGGATCTTTTCGTCAAAAGTGATGAGGCCGATCGGGTCTTGCTGGTGAATCATGAGATACGCGAGGGCCGCCGCCAGACAGATGCCGTAATCGAATTTCGTGAGCTCTTGCCGGTACGTGTACGCCATGCTCTCCGACAGGTCCATCAGCAGAAAGCCGGTGATGTTCGTTTCGGCCTGGTATTTCTTGACGTAGTAGCGATCGGTTTTCGCGTAGACGAGCCAGTCGAGGTCTTTGAGGTCGTCTCCCTGCGCGTACCGCCGGTGTTCGCTGAACTCGACGCTGAATCCATGAAAGGGGCTGGCGTGAAGCCCGCTTAAGAAACCTTCGACGATGAACCGCGCCCGCAGATCGAGCCGCGAGACCGTGCGGATCACTTCGGGCTTGAGGTATTGTTCGGCGGTGGGCATCTTACAACTGCCCAGCGTATCTCATGAAGGCTTCCAGGGCGTAAAACTCCGGCAGCCCGAGTTGATTGTAGATG
>DATGKC010000201.1:0-8331 GCA_035294845.1 Planctomycetaceae bacterium
ATGACGGCGACCAGCATCAGGACCGGCAATGCCAGCCAGACCAGCGACTCCAGCGAGAAAGCCTTGACCAGGTTGCCGCTGATCATCGGTCCCAGACCCAGACCCAACGTCCCGCCGAACATGAACAGCGAAATGGCCCGCGTGCGCCGCTCGGGATGAAGCTGCCCGGCGAAGACGGCCGCCTCGGGATGAAACGACCCGACCGCGAGATAGCCGACAGCGAGCACGATTCCCAGCGCCGCGGGCGATCGGGCAAGGCCGATCGCCGTGAGGCACGCCGTCGCCACGACCGGCCCCAGCCACAGCAGATACCGGGAACCATAACGGTCTTGCACGAATCCGAAAAGAATCTGGCTGAAGTTGGGCGCCACGGCCGTCACCGCCAATAACAGGAACAGCTCGACCTCCGACAATGCCAGACTGCGGCGAAGCTCGGGCCAAAGCGGTTCCACGAACATCGCCACGGCGTCGATCAGGCCGTGCATGAGGGCCAGGCAGACGATCGGCAGGTGTCTCATGCCCGTCCCAGGTACGGCTGTCCGACGGGAAGCACGATGGCTTCGAGCATGTTGACGTGGGGAGGCAGCGTGAGCATCGCCAGCGCGGCCTGGGCGATCGTTTCGACGCTCATCATCGGTTCGTCGTCGAGTTTCTCGCCCGTTTCCATGCGCCGTTCGACGATCACGTTGCCGGGGTGCAGGCAGCTTGCGACGATGCCAAAGGGCCGGCCATCCAGAGCCGTGGCCTGCGTCAGGCCCCACACGCCGAACTTGGCCGCGGCGTAGGCGGGGCTGTTCTCGCGCGGGCGCTGAGCCGAGATCGAACCGATGTTGAGAATTCGCCCGCCCCCGGCTTCTTTCATAAGGGCGAACGCGCGGCGGCTGCAGAGGAACGTGCCGGTGAGGCAAGTGGCCAGCACGTTGTTCCAAGCCGCGAGCGACATTTCGTCGATGCGCCCGCCGTCAAACGCGCCGGCGTTGTTGACGAGAATGTCGACGCGGCCGAAGCGCTTGACGACGGCTTCAAAAAAGTCATCGACGGCGCGCTCGTTGGTCACGTCGACCGGACGAAAGAGCACCGGCGTTCCGGCCGTCTCCAGCTCGCGGGCGGCCCGCTCCAGCCGCGCCGCATTGCGTGCGCAGAGCGCGAGACTTGCCCCTTCAATTGCGCATGCCTGAGCGATGCCCTTGCCGATGCCCTGATTGGCGCCGGTGATGACTGCGACTTTTCCTTTGAGCTTCGACATGAGCGCGAATTTCCGGCGGGCTTAAATTCATTTCGACGCGGTTGCGGCAAAGCCCATTAGCAACGCGCCGCCCAAGCGACAGGTCAGCCGCTGAAGAAGGGCTCCCACGGACGCTTGTGATTGGGATCCATGAGCCACAACCAGTCGTCGAACAGAAAAGTGATGCGCGACGCGAGCAGGGCGATGCGGCCCATCACGGTGAAAGCGAACGACGCGCCGAAGGTGATCATCAGGTACCAGATGCCGATGCGTGCGATCTTGCCGGCAATTCCCCGGTGCTCGACCGAAAAGAAAAAGTAGGTGAGGCACGAGAGCACGCCGAAGACCAGCCCCACGTTGCGAATCGAGGCCCAGACGTCCAACTGCCCGCTCTGCAGGACGACGACGAGCGGGACGATCGTGCTGCGGATTTGACTGACGAAATCGGCGTCGAGGTACATGGTCAACTTGATCCCGGCGAAGGTCCCCACGATGAAGGCCAGGGGCCAGCGGGCGATCCAGCCTCCGCGCGGGGCCAGCCGCCACAAGAGCATGATCCCGAGCACGAGCGGCACCAGGTACAGCGGGTCGGCATGGCTCGTTTTTTCCAATTTGGGAAGCGCCCAGGCCCGCGTCATATCGGGTGCCAGCTTGGCCAAGAGCTTGGGCACGAGCGTATCCCAGAATCCGGCCGTCACCATAGCCCAACCGGCGCTGACGCCGACCATCACCGACTCGGCAATCTTGAAGAACACATTGTCGCGGTACAAGAACGAAAAGATGGCCAGAGTGAAGAGCGCGGCCAGCCACAGTCCGACAGAGCGGGGGATGCTCAGCACGGCCCCCTTTTCGCCGGGCCGGGCGCCGATATACTTCGTGCGCAGATCGGTCTGGGAATTCGGATTCACTTGCTCGGCTTTGACGTAAACTTTGCCCATGCCGTGGGGCGAGAAGGCGGCCCGATACGACAGGAACAGCCCTCCGGCGATGAACAGAATCGTCCAAACGATGGTCTCGCGCTTCATCGGCGGGTTCCCTTTATGCGTTCGGCGAAGTAGATGCCGTTCCCCAGCAAGATCAGCCCGATGATCAGCAGATGCGCCCAGAGCTGCGGCGCCATGCGGCGAATGGCGTCGTTGAACGCCGGGTCGCGATACTTCGGATATTTTTCACCCAGGGCCGCCTCGTATTCCGCGGCGCCCTTAATCGCCGCCAGGACGCCGGTCAGTTGATTGGGATAATAAGGGTATGCCTGCGGGGCCTGCACGGCCGTTGACGCAATTACGAGCTTGATGCCGTAAGGGCTGGCGGCGTATTGCACCCATTCTTTCATGCCGGGGTAGCCCGCGCTGATATCGACAATTAAATCCATGTCGTCGAGCCGATCGATGTCGTGCGCCATGGGGAGCGTGGGGTCGTCGAGCGGGATTTTGTCATTGTCGGTGGGGAACATGCGTTTGAAGTTTGTTCCCATGACGATGATGGCGACTTCACGACCGGCGTTATAGCCCAGGTTGAGGTAATCTTTTCCTCTCGCGAAATGCTCTTCCTCGTACTCTTTCGAAATAATGTCTTCGATGTTCTGCTCGATGAGGGGCAAACCGCCGGGCCACAGCGTCATGAAAAACATCTTGTGCCGCTTGAGGCAACAGTGACGGATGAGGGCCTTGGCCATCGGCGCGAGCTCCCCCTCGGTGCTGGGTTCGTAGTCGAACGAAAAGAGCACGTTCGATTCGTCAGGCAGGTTTTCGATCGCGTCAAAGGCATCTTGCACGAGCTTCGTCGGCTTCTCGGGAAACGTCTTTTGCATGACGACGGGAATGGCCACGGCCAGCAGCATGGCGAGAAAGATCCAGCGGCGATCGAGGTTCTTCAGAAAGTCGAGCATGGAATCGCGGTGAATCAATCTGAGCCGAGATACGAACGGTCGACGCCCAACAAAACCTTCAAAGACGTGGCGGCAACTCCCAGGGCGATGCCGATCATGATGGCGCGCTGGCCTGCCGTGTTGAACACCCCCAGAATGATCGCCGTCAATCCGGGAAACGTGAGCGCCGAATATTCGTCAGGCACGGGCGAAGTCAGCCAGGCGCCGGCATAAGTCCGGCCCAGGAGCACGATAAAGGCCGTCGACAAGAGCAGCGTGGCCTCGGCATTCTTGACGCGAAAGGCGCGAAAGGCCGCCGAGGCGACGTAAAACGCCAAAAGCGCGAACATCGCCGCAGTCAATGGGTTGTAAACGTAATAAAAGAGCCACCACAAAGCGCTCCCTTCTTCCTGGTGATATCCCGACCAGGGATAATTGGGGTCGTCGGGAATCACTCCCACTTTGAGCAAACCGACGACGAGGGTTCCCACGAACGCGACGAGCGTGACGGCCGAATATCCCCATCCGGCGCGTCGCGCCGAGATTTTTTGCAAATGCTGAGTGAACAGATTGGCTCCGCCCAGCACGAACGCGATTGCGGCCAGAATCTCGTACCACGTCCCCGCTTCGTCCCGCCAGTCTTTGGCCACAGGCACGAACCAGGCCACGATCATCGTGCAGCCGGTGACGGCGGCGATCAACCAGGGGATGTTGCTCTTCATCCGGGGCCCCCTTTGCCCAGCAAATTGTCTTTCAGGAAGTGGAGCGCCATGGCCAGCGCATGCGAGTTGGGCATCAAGGCCGCGGCCGTTGCGATGAGCGAGCCGGCCGCCAACAAGACTGCGGCGAGAAGCTTGCCCGCGTCCTGTCCTTTGAGGCTGCCGAGCTGGTGCGGCTCGTGCGACAGGTAGGCCGAGGCGGCAAACAGCTCTTCGCCGATCAACGTGTAGTCGCAAGCGGCCACGAAAAACGGCAACTGAGAGGCCTCGGAAGTTCCGGCGATTTGAATCGCGCCGATCGAATTGCCCGTTTCGGCCAGGATCAGCGACTCGGCGAAGAACGTGCCGGCGTAGAAGCACGCGGCCGGTTTCTCACGCACCATGTACCCCGTCAGGTAAGCCACATAAGGAAACTGTTCTTCGGTGACGTAATAAATGCGGTCATCGCTGTAAGCATCGGCGCGCCCGGCCGAAAAGTACGCCGCCTGGACCGTCTCGCGGGCGGCCGTCATCACCAGCGATCGGCTCGTGGGAACTTCGATCGTGGCGTCGTACTCGGCCGCGATCCTGGCGACGTGCGAGAGAACGCTGATGCCGGCGACCGTCGGAATCTCGTTCATGTCCTGAAGGCCGGGAACGAACAGGCAGGGCCGCCCCATTTCGGTGGCTCGTCCCACCGCTTCCTCAATCGCCTTGAGCCCCGCAATTTCCCGTATGTGCAAATTGCGCCCGGATTTGACCAACTCGGTGAAGATGACCACGCCGCCGCACACGAGCAGCAGGATCACCCCGAACCACGCGCGGCTCCGATCGAACCATTGCATGACCGCTTTACGGGACTGTCAAGCCGCACCCGCTCGGATTGCAAATCGTTGGTCCCGACGGCGGCGACTTCGTACAAATACGATTCGCCCCGTCGGCATCTGCTGTCGGTGTGTTCATCAATTCCATAGGGCACCTGGCTCAGTTTTTCCCATTTTGCGCCGTCGGGAGATGAGCGATAAATGTCGTAGCCTTTGACGATCCGCGGCTTCACTTCCGGCTTATCGTCGGGCGAGAGGATCCATTTGAGGTCGATCGCCGTTCCGTCGTCGTTGGGGTGATCTTGAGCGGTCAAACCCGATGGCGGCGCGATGGTCAAGGCCGGTCGGCCGGCGCGACCGGGTTGATCCTGTCCCCAGGCCATTTGCGGCAGATTCGTCAGCCACGCCAAGACGACAACCACAGCGCCGATGCATTCGGTTCGGCAGAACAGCGTCGTGCGTCGCGTCGCCATACGCTGAGTCCTTCCGACTGCCGGATCGGGCATAAGAATTGTCTATTCCTCAATGAGCTCGACGTTGGCACGCGGGACGAAGACCTTTTCTCCTGACGGAAGCTTCACTTCCAGCACACGCGCCCGTGAGCCGGAACCCAGCGCCTGCGGCTCTGCCGGCAACGCCGTCGCGGTGCCGATAATACCAAAATACGGATCGCGGATGATACGCACCGCGACCCCCACGCGCAGAGTGCTTCCGTTGGCTGGCGAGGCATCGGGCGGCCGCACTTTGCTCGCCGCTTCGGCCGACCAGGGAATCACGACTTCCGGTCGCAGGACGCCCGCGCGAATCTGCGTCGCGCCGCTCAAGGCCGCTTCGCAGCCCGCACGCGAAGCGAGCAGATCAAACGTTCGCCCGGCCATGGCGATTTCGCCGAAACCCTCGGTGACGATCAGCGTCAAGCCGGCGTTTTCCGATCCTGTGGTCGCCACCCCCAGGTCATAACCGAGGAAGTCGCGCAGGTCCTGGTCGTCTATGCCTCCGGTGACGATGGCCGACAGGCCCTGCTCGACGCCGCGTGCGAGAGCCTCGGCGGTCACCCGTCCGCCGCCGATCGCCACGCCGCCGCGCATCTGGGGAGTAATCAGATCGCCCGTCAACGTCTGCTCGCGTGTTTTGCAGGCCATGCGGATCGGTCCGAAAGCTTCCCCCCCAATGCCAAAAATTCCCTGTACGAATGACGCCTCGGCTTCGATCGTGGCGCCCTCTTCGGCGACGACTTCGATCACGTTGCCGGCTAAAAACGCCCGCAGCTCAACCGGCAGCGGATCGCCGCGGAGCATCACCTGCCCCGTCACGCCTGACGCCGACTCGACGATGCCGCTCGCCGGAGACGGGCATTCCTTTTGCAGCCAGCCGAAGATTCCTTTGGAGCGAGCGAGAATTTGGCCGGCGGCAATCGCATCGCCTGGCTTGACCAGCATGGCGCCCGGCAGATCGCCCGGCGGGATCGAAAGCAGGTTGGCAACGTTGACCGGGGTGACCGGGCCGGGCAGCAGCGTCTGCGCGATCACGTCGCGGGCCGCCACGCGGTCTCCCACGCGCGCCAGCACATTGCCGCGCAAGGGCAAGGCGCGCCGGCGACGCAGCAAGGTTCGCGACGTCACGGTAAGACCGGGTATGTAAGCCTGGGCCATGATCGAACCAGAATACCCCGACGCCATCCGGTTTGGAAACGAGTCGTGAACGCGAGTACTCAGTACCCAGCCTCAGTACTCAGTATTCAGGTCCCCAAGCCCCAAGCCTCAAGCCTCAAGCCTCATTTCTTCAGTGTTGCCCCTTGCAGCCCGCTCGGGGTATTATGCCGATACATCAGTAAACGTGGATGAGTCGGCGACCCAGCGGAAACAGCCAATACGCAAGTCACCAAACCGATGATCCCGAAGTTTCTACCACCGCGAAATCCCGGCTCGCTCGCCGCTTCGCGCAGGTCGTTCCTCGCGGCGGCCGGCGGTGCTTGGGGCGCTTTCTGGGCGGGGTGGTTGCGAGCGGCGGCCAAGGCGCCGGGCCGCAATGGCAAAGCGCGCTCGGTGATTCTCATCTTCAATTGCGGCGGCCCCAGCCATCTCGATCTGTGGGACCCCAAGCCCGACGCCAGCGACGCAATTCGCGGGCCATTCCAGCCGATCGAGACGAATGTCCCGGGAATCCAGGTTTCCGAGATCATCCCTAAATTGGCCCAGAGAACGGACAAGCTGGCCATCGTTCGATCTGTTCATCACACGCACTCCGGCCACAACTCGGGAATGTATTGGTCGATCGTCGGGCGTCCCTACAAAAGGGACGACACGCTGATGAATCCCAGCCCCAGCGATTATCCCAGCTTCGGGACGCTGGTGGGATGGCTCGCGCAGCGAGACGGCTACAGCGGCGCTGTTCCGCCCTATGTCATCACCCCCTACCCGCATTGCGACAGCACCGTCTACGTGACCCCCGGTCAATATGGGGGCTGCCTGGGAGTGCGCTATGACCCATTCGTTCTCGATGCCGATCCCAATGCGGCTGATTTCCGCGTCCGCGACCTCGGTTTGCAGGCCGGCATCACGACCGATCATTTTCGCGAGCGGATGGGCCTGTTCGATCAATTCGCCGCCTCGACTCGCCCGGTTGCCAGCTCGATCGCCAACGATCTCGACGTGTTCCGCACCAGGGCGGCATCCATGGTCTTCTCGGGTGAGGCGGCCCGCGCTTTTGACCTGTCGCAGGAGCCCGCCTCGATGCGCGAGCGTTACGGGCGGCATCAATGGGGTCAATCGCATCTGCTCGCGCGGCGGCTTATTGAGGCGGGCGTGCCGTTCGTCAGCACCGTCAATGGCCGCAGCATCATTTGGGACACCCACACCGACAACTTCGGCCGAATGCAGAAATCGCTTGTGCCGCCGATGGAGCAAGCCTTCGCCGCGCTGCTTGACGACCTGGCGGAGCGCGGCCTGCTGGAAACGACGCTCGTAGTTTGGATGGGAGACTTCGGCCGCACGCCGATCATCAACAAAGCAGCCGGCCGCGATCACTGGCCGCAGTGCTTTTCGGCCGTCCTGGCAGGGGGCGGCATTCGCGGCGGCCAGGTGATCGGCCGGTCGGACAGCACCGGCGCATTTCCCAGCGTCCGACCGATCAGCCCTGCCGACATTCACGCCACCGTCTTCACCGCGCTGGGCTATGATCCGCATGGCGTCACCTATCAGACAGCCGACGGCCGCCCGACGCCCCTCTCGGAAGGCGAAACGATCCGCGAGCTCTTGTAGCGTCGGCATCGGGCCGGCGCACGCGAGTCGATCTCTCGAAAGGGTCAACGCGAAACGATTGCCGGCGGGCGCTTGGAGACGCACGGGAGACCTGCGGTCGGCGGCGTGTGGCTCGGTCAGGAGACCGGCCACAACGGGAGGTCTCTCGATGCCGTCACGCCAAAATTTCCTCGACAACCCGCGCCGTGCGGCCGTCGGTGAGGCGCTGCTCGCGGCCGTTGCTGTGATAAATGAGCTTCGAGTGATCGAGACCGAGCTGGTGGAGGATCGTGGCCTGGTAATCGTTGGGCGTCACTACGTTAACGGCAGCCTTGTGCCCGACTTCATCGGTTTCGCCATACGTCATGCCCCCCTTGATCCCTCCGCCGGCAAGCCAAATCGTAAAGCCCTGCCCGTTGTGATCGCGCCCGGCCGTGTCGTTGAGCTCGCCTTCGCACACGGGTAGCCGGCCGATCTC
>DATGKC010000202.1:0-2166 GCA_035294845.1 Planctomycetaceae bacterium
TCATGAAGGAAAACGGCATCCCGACCGACGCGCTCGAAAGCGGCAAACGCAAGGCGCTGGTGGTCGATGATGACGAAGAACTGGTCGAACTGATCCGCGACCATCTTGAATCCGACGGTCGTTTCGAGGTTCGAATCGCCACCAACGGGTTCGATGCGGGAATGATGGTCAAGGAGTACCACCCCGACGTTGTCGTGCTGGACGTGATGTTGCCCGACATCAACGGCAGGGAAGTCTGCCAGCGGATTCGCAGCGATCCGAGCCTCAGCGACGTGCGAATCGTCTGCATCAGCGGAATGGTCGAGGAAGACAAGATTGCCGAGCTTCTGGCCTCCGGGGCCAACGAATTCCTGCAGAAGCCTTTTGAAGTCGAACAGCTTGTCGATCTCATGTGTAAGCAGCTCGATGTCGAACCGATTGAAGCCCGGTAGACCAGTGCGCAGTCGACCGGGCTGAGCAAGCCGCGATGCGCACCTTTCCAAGCCCCAGCGAGATGCCGGCTGCCTCGGTTTGTCCGTGCCGCAGACTGTGATGCAATGCCCGAAACCGTCCCAACTGATGAAGCTGGTGACGGGCGGCTCCTTGAGTTGAAGTTGCGTGCGCTGGCCGAATTTGCCGCCGGTGCAGGGCACGAAATCAATAATCCGATCGCGACGATCATCGGGTACGTTCAGCAGTTGCTCGCTGCCGAGCGCGACCCGGATCGGCGTCACGCACTCACTACGATTGGGGCGCAGGCATACCGCATCCGCGACATGATCGGCGACGTGATGCTGTTTGCGCGGCCGCCAACGCCTCGCCCGCAAGAGATTGAGCTGGCAGAGCTTGTCGACGAGGTGTCGGCCAAATTCGCCGATCAGGCGCGAGACTCGAGAATTCGGCTACAAGTCGAATCAGGCCCAAAGGCGCCCGTCTATGCCGATCCGGTGCAACTTCGCGTCGTGGTCGGCAGCCTTCTGAGAAACAGCATGGAAGCATTGGCATCTGGGGGCACGATCGTCATCAAGGCTCAGCCGGCGGAAAAGGCCGGCCGGCGGTGGGCTCTGATTACCGTGCAAGATGATGGCCCCGGATTGTCGGAACCGGATCGCGAGCATTTGTTCGATCCGTTCTATTCGGGCCGCCAGGCCGGCCGGGGCTTGGGATTTGGGCTCTCCAAATGCTGGCGCATCGTCTGCATGCATGGCGGGCGGATTGAGGTTGAGTCGCCACCCGAGGGAGGCACCGTAATTACAGTTCTCTGGCCGGCTGATAGGTTCGCTGAACGCACCACAGACGGCGATGCCGAGTCTCAGCTAGGTATGAGCTGATTTGAACGATTCCTGACAAGGGCAGGCGATTCTATCGCCACATTCGTTGTGTTCGGACGTCGCACTTGTCGTGAGAATCGACGACCTGCGTCCGCGCCCGCGCGATTGGAAAAACCGGCTTGCGGCTCGTATTTTCCATCGCTGTTGCCTGCCGCGCGAGACGTTTGCAGGTTATGCTTGAGGACTTAGCTCTACTCGGCCGCCCTGCCCTCCCCGTTCCCACCGCTGTGCTCATAAAACAATGTCCGCCATGGCCGCATCGAACCGCCTTACTGGAATTTTTACGCCAAATCTTGTGCCGCTGGACGATCGCGGCGAAATCAACGAGCCCGAGCTGCGGCGCTATGTCGATTGGCTGATCGAGCGCGGAGTGCATGGACTCTATCCCAACGGCTCGACGGGAGAATTCACGCGATTTACGGTCGAAGAGCGGCGGCGGATCATCCAAATCGTGGCCGACCAGACTCGTGGGCGCGTGCCGATTCTGGCGGGAGCCGCCGAGGCCAACGTCCGAGAGACGATTCGCGCCTGCGAATATTATCATAGCCTGGGCGTTCGTGCGGTCGCGATTGTGGCTCCATTCTACTTCAAGCTCAGCCCGGCGTCGGTGTACGCCTATTTTGCCGAAATCGGAAAGAACACGCCCATCGACGTGACGCTGTACAACATCCCGCTGTTTGCCAGCCCGATCGACGTGCCCACCGTGCAGAAACTGGCGGGCAAGTTCGAAAAGATCGTGGCGATCAAGGATTCGTCCGGCGACATCCCGCATATGATTCGCATGATTAAGTCGGTGCGGCCGCATCGCCCCGATTTCAGCTTTTTGACCGGCTGGGACGCCGCCCTCATGCCCCTT
>DATGKC010000203.1:0-17760 GCA_035294845.1 Planctomycetaceae bacterium
GCGCGTCGACACCAGCACGCCATCGCTGATGAACCGGTCGAGCACCTCGACGGCGGTCGTCAACAGGCCTCCCGGGTTTCCTCGCAAGTCCCATACCAGGGCCCGCATGCCGTGCTGCTTGAGATCATAGAGCGCGGCGTCGAGCTCCTGCACGGTCGACTTTTGAAAACTGCTCATCTGGATGTATCCCACTCCCTGGTCGCGGTCGATGATTTTTGCGACAGGAATGCTCTTGACGGTGACGGCCCGGCGGGTGAGGGAAATTCGCCGAATCGGGCCGCTGCCGGCTCGCTGCACCTCGATGGCGACGCGCGTGCCTTCGACCCCCTGCAACATGCCGGCCGCCGAATCGGTCGTCTTCTCCCGCACATCGGCGCCGTCGATCGAAACGATGTGTTCGCCGGCAAGCAAGCCCCCTTCCGAGGCCGGGCTTTCCGGCAGCACGTTGACCAACAGCAGCCCCTTGCCCGACTCGGCCTTGATTTCAACCCCCAGCCCCACGAACTGCCCTTCGATGTTGGCGTAGAGGTCGGTGTATCGCCCAGGGGTGAGGAAGCTGCTGTAATCATCGAGCGCGTTGCAGCCTCCGCAAATATATTCCAGTATGATCGGGGTGGCCTGCATTCCCAGCCATTCGGAACCGAGCTGGCACAACCGGCCCAGCACCTGATGCGCGTCGTCACGATACGCGATGGGCTTGTTCCAAAATTCGTCGCGCAACGTGTCGCGCAGCCGCTTGACGCTTCCGCGGAAGCGCGGCGGGATGTTTGTCTCCTGGAAGCGTTCGTTCGCCAGGGCCATGTAAAGGCTCTCGGTTCCGTGAGCGACAAACGACGTGGCTGTCACGTTTTCGACGTAATGCCGTTGGATCATGCTGAGCACGTCGTCGAACAGAGACAGCGCCTCGTGCCGCGAGAGCGCTAAAAGCGTCTGGTGGAACGTGTGATCGCCATAGCGTCGTTCTACGGCGAAATTGATCTTGGAGCGGCGCAACCCGTGCTCGAGATCCTGGTTCTCGGGCCAGATCTTGACCGCCTTCTCATAATGCAGAATGGCGTCAACCCACTTCTTCGAGACTTCCAGCTCGACGCCCGCATTGACGGCATGCGTCAAATCGCCAGGACCCGACGCCGACGAAGTCGAGCCGGCAAATCCGGGAGTGAACGCGAGCAATGCCGAAAACAGAATGACGGCCAACAAAACCGCCAGGCGCAGGTAGGGGCGCAGCCGCATAGAGATCTTCTCTTTTCCCGGCGGCAGTTCTATCCGCCGGACTTCTTGTCAATGCGATTGTGGTATCTGGGTGATGGAGGGCGAATTTCCATGCTACTCTGGACGGTCGCCGGAGAAAATGGAGCGGGGCGTTTTTGTTGCCGGAAGGCGACATCGAGGCCCTTATGTTGACTATAAGCCACGTTTTTGGGGCCGTCAAAAAAATGCGCGCCCGAGGCCTCCCCCAGAATCCGCACAATCGGATCGACTCGACCTGCGCGCGCCGTTCTTGACGATCACAAAGGCAGCGCCAGCCGTGCCCCCGTGGACGGGAGGAGGGACGCCCGGGCTTTCGCTCGTGGCGTAGGTTTCCCAACCTGCGACTATTTTTTCGTCGTCAGTCGTCCCAGGCGGAACCCGTTTGTTGCTGGAGTCACGGTTTCAGCCGGACTAATAAATCCCCGACAACTCACGGCTCTTTCGCCGGGGCGGCAGGAAGCATGATTCGCGACGAGAGGGCTCCGTCGGCGGTTTCTCGAATGGGCCCGGCGGGCTTTTTCCCTTTGGCGCGGCCCCCCTGCTCGACCGTCAAATAATCGAGTTGCACTTCGCTCCCCCGCCCGTCGCCGTTGTCGTCCAGCAGCGAATGTTCGGTAGGAAGGTTTTCGTCAGAGACGTAACGCTGTGCGACATTCCGAGCCACGGCGATGTACAGGTCGAACAAAGTAAGCGCGCCGTCGTGATCGGCGTCGAATTCGGCCGCCGGGGGCGGCGCTGCCAGCACCTCGGCCAACGCCAAAGGATAAAGCGTTTCGTTCACTTCCAGGTCGGCCTCGGTGGCCGAGATGACCACTCGGCCCTTGGCCGAGAGGGGCTTGATGTAAAAGCCGCTGGCTGGAATCGTCATAAAAAAGACCTGTTCGCGCGCTTCCAGGCCGGCAAACAGTTTGGCGAAGTCCTGCTCATTGATGTCGGGGCCGGGAATGTTCAGGTGCGAGTGCTTGCCGTCGTAATGCGAGTGTCCCATCACGATCACCCACAGCGTATCCTGCGGTTTCAGCGCCTCTCGCAACAGGCCGACTTCGGCCTCGATTTCGTCGCGCGTGGCGCCGCCGCGCACTCCCGAGAGAACAGGCCCCTCGCCCTCGGCCAAAGGTCCGCCGAACTGAACGTGGACGTCGGCCGCTGCAAAGCCATATCGCTCGATCAGCGCCTCGCGCAGCTTCTCGACCGTTTCGGCAAATGGTTTGCGATGCGCCTTGTCTCCCGGATGGCCGCAGATGATCAAGGCCCGTCGTGTGCCGGCGAAATTCAGCGTTTTGGAAAGGGGCCTCGCCTCGGGCGCCGCGCTTAAACGAGGCCCATGGCGAAATACAGGCAGTGAGACGGCAACGGCCAGAGTGAGTACGCCCCAAACCAACCCGCGTGAAATCATGGCTCTGCTTCCTCGATACAATTCGTCAATAGTTGCCTTGGGTCATTTTCCCGGCGCGGGCTGCCTCTGCAAAAGCAGAAACGGTTGCTGCGGATCGGCATTGAAATCGTACGTCGCCGCCGAAAAGACTTCGCGGCCTTCATAGCGGCCCAAAACCTCTCCCGACGACATTCTCGCAAAAGCATACTGCCAGCGGCTCCCCTCCCCGTTCTTTTTGGCCTCGAGTAAGAGCAACGTCTGCGGATCGGTCCCCTGCACGAACGCGAACAATGCGCCGTCCGCCAGGTCGGAATCGTCGGCGATTTCGTAGCGGTATAGAGGCTGCGGCAACAGTCGCAGCTCGACCGGCGCTCGATCCTTTTTGAAGCCGGCGAACGTCGAGCTGAATTTCCCTGCGAGCGATTTCATTTGCCGCAACCGCGACGCCGCCGATGGGGACGGTTCCGGGGCGTCTTCCAAGATGCGGAAGCGAAGGCCCTCGTCGCGGGGATTCCAGATCAATTCGCGGCCGCGTTCGGCCCTCAACGGCTCTTCCGCCAGCGACTGCCACTCATGACTGAAATGATCGTCGTCGTAAGTGAATAAACCCAGGACCGCTTGCGGGCGCCCGCGCAAAGTCCACAGAAAAATCGTACCATCCTTGGCCGCGTCTTCGGGATTGGTCCACCGCAGCACGGGTTTTTCGACGAATGCGAGCGGACGATTGCGGTCGGCGCCGGCATAGACGGCGTACTCCTTAGCCGCGCGCTTCATGTTCTCGAGTCGCACGGCGCGCCCGGCCTCATCGGCCTCTTGTCCCTTTTCGTCCCCGGTCGCACGAGAGCACAATAGGACCGCCGCCAGCAAGATCAGCGTCGCCGGCAAACCTGACGTTCGGAAGGTCACCGAGAACGAAATCATGGTTCGGCGTCCGACGGGGCTTTGCGCTGGTCGACGTTGCGCACGAAGTAGGGAGCTTTGCTGTCGTTCACCGTGCTGTGGGGCGCGCGCCAGACTTCGGTCTTCTGGTGCCAGGCCTCCGGCCACGCCCCACCGTGCCATGACCGTCATGCAGCACCATTTGGAAAAACGGCGTCCGGATGGTTCAATGTCTCAATTGCCGAAGACTGCACTCGCGAGGCAACGTCGGCAAAGTTATCAGACATTCTATCTGATGTTGCGGCGAAATCCAGTCTGCATCAAAGTTTTTGTGGTTCCGAAAGAGTCGGCGTTAGCGGCGAGCAGCCGGCGGCGAGGTGGTTTGCACGTCGACCGCCGCGGCATCCTCGGCAGGGCCGAGCTCTACCTCGAGATCGTTGATTTCCCGAGTGAGCGCCTTCATGTCGATCATCTCGCTCGGCATGAGGGGAAGCAGCGGCGCATGAGCCGCGCCCGACGCGGCAGGCTGTTCGGGGACAGCCAGCCCCAGCGCCGTGGCGCTCGCGACGCGGTTGCCTCGCGATGGCGCGCCGGAAAAGATGCGGAATTGAGCGGGGCCGGGCGCTTCGAAGGGAATCGTTCTCATCAACTCGTCAAGATTGAATTGCCCCAGCGCCTGCGTATCCGGCGAGAACCGCAGCGCACTCACGGCGTCTTTGAGTCTGAGGTTCTTGCCGGTCCTTCCAATCAGGGAACGATCGGCGACATTCCAAACCGTCAAGCGGCCTTCGTAGTCGCCGGCGAGCAGAGTACGGCCTCCATCGCGGAATTCCACCGCGCCGACCGGCGAATCGCAATCGAAGGCGTCATCGTGATGCAATGTCTCGAGGTCCCAGACTACCACGTGGCCGCCGCGCGTGGATGTCCACTTCCCGCTTCCCACCGCCAGCCAGCGGCCGTCAGGAGACGACGCCAGGCAATTGGCCGGCAGCGAGTTGTTCTCGAGCGTGGCCAGCTCGCCGCCGAATTCGGCGTCCCAGAGCTTCAATTTTCCATCGGCGCTGCACGAAACGAGCACCTCTCCATTTTGAGCGAAGGCGAGCGACTGAATCGAACCCGCATGACCACGGAACGTCCCCAGCACGGCGCCGGTCGACGAATCCCACAGCCTCACCGTCCAATCTTCGCCGCCAGTGGCAAATTTCCGGCCATTGGGTGAAAAAACCACCGTCAAAATACGGTGCTCGCTCAGGTCAATCGATTGCCCGGTGACCGCATCGTGCAAAAAGACGTCGTCTTTCCGACCGCGGGTGATGAGATAACGGCCATCAGGCGATTTGGCGGTCGCCCAGGGAAGTTCTTCAGCCGCTGGAGCCTGTGCATCGGCGACCCGCCCAATGGCCTCGATCAAAAGTTCCGACAGGCCAGCCGGATCGGCCGCGGGAGTTTCGAGCTCACGCGCCGCAACCTTTTTCTCGGCAGCGTAGCGGTCGACCACACGCGGCGGGCGAATGGCGGCGGCCGCTTGTTTCGCTGGCGACGCCAGCACCGGATGCCAGGGCAGCACACCTAATGCCGCAAAAAACATGGCGAGCTGCACCGGGCCTGACATTTTTTTGGGGGCCACGCCGCGCATGATCGCCGTCAGCCGGCGACGCAGAAGGGGAACGTGCCCCAGTCCGGCAGCGGCCGGAGGCAAGACCACCGCCGCGCCGGAAAGAAAATCGATCGTCTCGAGCAGCGCCTCGGCGTATGAACGCGGCGTCAAGGGAAATTGCTCGATGACCCAGGCGTCGCAGCATTCTTCTTCGGCAATCTCGATCTCGCGCCGCGCCCACCACACCACGGGATGCCACCAGTAAAGACCGCTGACGGCCAGCTCGAACGCCCGCACCCAGTGGTCGCCCCGACGGAAATGAGCGAGCTCATGCGCGATAAGCGTCTCTCGCGCGGCCGAGTCGAGCCGGGCCAACAGTTCGGCAGGGAACAAGAGCCGCGTGTGCCCTCCGATGCCCCACAGCATCGGCGAAATCACGTCGCGCACGATCATCACCGGAGGGCGGTAGGGAAGACCCATGGCGCGGGCGAGGTCATCGGCCTGCCGCTGCAAGAGGGGCGATGCGGGAGTGGCCAGCGCCAGCCTCCGCGAGAATTTAAGCGCGGTCATGGCCTGCCGCATGAACCAGATGGCCGCCCCGCCCAGCCAAGCCCACGCCATCACCGACACGGCATTGAGCCAAAGCCATGCGCGCAAGACCGAACATTGCGAAGAAATGAAGGCGAAACACCGCGCGACGACGCCGAGAGGCGAAGTCGGGGTCGCCGCAGCTCCCCCCGCGTCTGTGCCAACCGCCACAGAGCGCTTGGCGGGGAAAATTGTCGGCGAATCTGTCACGCCGACAGTTGCCGTCCTGCGATCGGAAGGAGACTTCGATTTTTTGCTCGACGTCGCGACGGCCGATCGGCTTGCAGAAATGCCGTCATTGGCGGCGGGCTTTCGCAATGCGGGAATGGGGACGTCGAATGGCAATTCGACAGCCACCAAAGGCGGAGTCACCAGCTTCACCAGGACGACGATCCACAACGCATGGATCAGGGCCGGGCGGCGCACTTTCCTGGAGACGAGGGCCACGCCGCACGCCAGCAGTGTGGCGATGGCCGCATTGACCAAACCGATCTGAAGGAGCGTAGCCACGCTCTCTCCTTAAGAATCAGACTACCCTTAAGCATCGACAAGCCGCTGAATGTCAAACGCCCCTTGAGCGCGAAACAAGCCGGGTGTTACTTCTTTGCTTTCGGTTCTTGATCAAGGTCGTCCAGAAGAGACCTGAGCGACTGCCGCTCTTCAGGACTCAAATGCGTCACTCGCACCAGGTTGGTCAATAAGGGCGCCAGCGCGCCTTCGCAAAGCTTGTCGGCCGTGAGCTGCAGCCGGCGGCTGATTAGGTCGTCGCGATTGATGAGCTCTTCGAATCGGTGCGGCCAAGCGCTGCGGTCGCGTTTGACGAACTTTTTCGCCTCCAGACGTTCCAGCAGCTTTTGCACGGTGGCGTAATGCACTCCCGTCCCCTGCGGGTACAAAATGTCTGTCAACTCGCGGATCGTCTGACGGCTCTGGTCCCAAAGGGCCTGCAAAACGGCCAGTTCCGCATCTGTGATGTCTTGTGGCGTGCGTGACATAATTCAGGAGGGGTTAGAGGAACATTTTTGTCTAGGATAAAGACGGGATGTCTGTAAAGCAAGACAAATTTCCTCAAATTTTTGATTTTGTTCAAAATCGGCCGCCGCGCCGTTGTGTGCTGTTGTCGCGCTGCAGAATTCTTTCCTAAGTTGCGTGCTTTTCGTGGTTCCATCCGAAATCTCGGTGGTTCACCGCGTTCATTGCTTATACGCGCGGATAAATACCATGTGGGTCAATCCGGCGTTCTTTGATTCTGCGCGACAGCCGATGCGCTGCGCGCCAATTTTGCCCTTTGCGAGAAATCCGTTGTCACATTTCGGGCGCATGGCGTGTTTATCCTTTTCTAGAGGCGATTTCATTTTCTCATCTCGACATTAAGGAGAACGGCCGATGCCAAAGCCACTGTTCCGCCGCGCATTTACGTTGATCGAGCTTTTGGTGGTGATCGCCATCATCGCCATCCTGGTGGCCATGCTGCTTCCGGCCGTGCAACAGGCGCGCGAGGCCGCTCGGCGCAGCCAGTGCAAGAACAATCTCAAGCAGCTTGGCCTGGCCCTGCATAATTACCATGAGCTGCACAATATGCTTCCGCAGGCGGCGATCTGGTCGTTCTTCCCGCCGGGCTCCACCACCCTTTCGGCTGGAATGCAGCGAAATACGACCTGGATTGCGCAGATCCTGCCGCAGATTGATAATGCCCCACTATATGCCATGATCAATTTCGCCGCGCCGATTCTGAATCAAAAAGATCCGAGCGGGGCCATTATCACGGCCAAGCGACTCGGCGTGCTGTACTGCCCGTCCGACTTGCAATTCCAGAACGCCCCCTGGAACCTGGGCTGGACAAATTATTCCGGCGCTTCAATGTACTGGGCGATCTGGGGCTGGTCGGCTGATCCCTGGTCGGGCATCTTTACCGATTTCCAGAACACGACCATGACCGATATCAAGGACGGCACCTCCACGACGATCATGCTGGGAGAAACGTCGACGCTGGGATTCATGAACGGTCCTGCCTGGACGAGCGGCTTGGGAAGAACGCGCGGCACCGTTCCGGCAGGCGTCTACCAGCCGAGCCTTTGCGCGGTAACGACGCTATCCGTCTTTCCACCGCTTGGAGTCGGTCAGTATCCGGCGCAAACTGGTGCGCCTCCACTTTATCCCGATGGCAGCCCCTTCAATCCGGGCACCTATTGGTGGCCGACGGCAGAGGCCCCATACGTCGACAGCGGCAGCTACAAGGGAGTGTGGGGAATCAACAACGAATGGCCAAGCGCGAGCAGCGTGCACCAGGGAGGCATCCACGTGCTGATGGCCGACGGCGCGACGCGGTTTATCAACCAGAACATCCAATTCGGTTGGAATAACACGACCGGCGCCTGGCAGACGCTCTGGTTCGCCTTGCACTCCCGAAACGGCCAGTATCTCCAGGAGATCGTCGTGCAAGACTTCTAAGCCTCGTGACCGACCGCCCGATCGAATGAAAATGACAGGTCGCCGTCGGCGATCGTTCGAACGGGCGGTTTTTTGTTCCCGCGGCGGCACTGACAAGCGAGGACGCATCGCACAAGCGTCCTCGCTTTTTTTCTCTCGGTGCACAGCACCGTTCAGAGCCGTGACGCCGATCCCTTGACCATCAAAGCCAGCGAGCCCAGATGGTCTCCATCGGCATGTTGCAATAGTCTTTCCCGCAGCCGGCGACGGGCTCGCGAGAGCAGCGTTCGCACGGCGCCCGGCTTGAGGCCGAGTGCGGCGCCGATGTCGCGACAGCTCATCTCGTCGATGTTCTGCATCAGGAAGGCCGTGCGTTGACGCTCGGTGAGCGTCTCCAGCGCTGAATGAATCACCGCTTCCAATTCCGACCCTTCACCGTTGGACCTTTGCGCCAATCGCTTGTCGACCACCAGAGATTCCGGGACCAATCGCGGATTGCGGTAAAGTTCGGCGGCCACAATCGGCGCCGCCGATTTGTGTCGGCGCGCATCACGCAAAAAATTGTGTGCCAGGTTAAAAGTGATGCGAGCCAGCCATGTCGAAAATCGCGCGGTGGCCTCGTAGCGACGGCGCGCCTTATAGACTCGGATAAAAACTTCTTGGGCGACATCTTCGGCATCGTCCGTGTTTGCCAGAAGCTGGGTCAATCGTCCGACGAGCCGCTTGCGGTAATTGGCGACGAGTTCTGAAAAAGCCGCAGAATCATCGTTTGCGACGCGTAGCATCAACTGCACATCGGGATCGTGGAGATAGCGGAAATGCGGCGTTGAGATCATGATTTCTGGTTGATTATCTCGCGAAATTCGTCAAAGACGTTACGTCTTGTCATTATAAGACGCTATGTCTGTATTTGTCAAGTGGGCAAATCGCACCGGCGCAATTTTTTTTTGTGCCGCGCGCTAATCGAAACTGAAAGGCGACAGGAAAAAATTGGAAAACGATGAACTTCGTTGATATTTCGTGTCAGATTCGGAATCAGCCGGTGTGATATATTCGAGGCCGCTCATGCACGAGATTCCCGAGACCCGCCAGACCCTGCTCGTTCGGCTCCGCGACGCCTCGGACCAGCGCGCCTGGGAGGAATTCGTCGAGCTTTATCAGCCGGTCGTTTACCGGCTGGCGCGGTCTCGCGGCTTGCAGCACGCCGACGCTCTCGACCTCGTCCAGGACGTGCTGGTGGCTGTTGCCGGAGCGATCGACGGTTGGGACCCCGATCCGGCACTCGGTCATTTTCGAAGCTGGCTGTTTCAAATCGCACGCAACTTGACGGTCAATGCTCTGGCCCGTGGCGGCCGATCGCGCGGTTCGGGTGATTCGGGTTTTCAGCATTTGGTCAACAGCCTTCCCGCGCAACCCGACGCGGACGCCACGTTGTTCGACCTCGAATATCGCCGCGAGGCGTTCGCGCGGGCGGCTGCCCTGGTGCGCGAGAGCGTCGAAGAGGCAACCTGGCAATCTTTCTGGCTGACCAGCATCGAGGGACTCGCCATCGAAGAAGTTGCGCGCCGGCTGGGACTGACCGTGGGCGCCGTGTATGCCGCGCGCAGCCGAGTGCTCGCAAGACTGCGGCGAAAAGTAGAAAAACTGGAAGGGAGCTAAGGCGTCGATGAGTGCCGATCAGTTGCACGCTTCTTCAGATCAGCTTGACGACTTTCTCGCAGGCACGTTGGCAGGAGAATCCGAAGAGGCGCTGGTGCGCCACCTAGACGGCTGCCTCGCGTGCCGGCGCGAGCTGGAAACGGCCGCCGGCGAGCCGCGCTGGTGGAGCGATGCGATTCGATTCTTAAGCCCCAGCCCCACAGGCGAGTTCCCGCCCCATCCGCTCACGCCAAGCTCGCTCGATGGGGAGGTCGGCGACGACGTGCGAGGCGGCGGCCTGTCGCTCGACTTTCTGGCCCCGACCGACGATCCGCAAATGCTCGGCCGCATCGGACCCTATGAAGTCGCCGGCGTCATCGGGCGCGGCGGGACGGGCATTGTGCTCAAGGCCTTCGAGCGGTCGCTCAACCGGTTTGTAGCGGTCAAGGTGTTGGCGCCTCATCTGGCGGCCAGCGCCGCGGCCCGCAAGCGGTTCGAGCGCGAGGGGCAGGCGGCCGCGGCCGTCGTGCACGAGCATATCGTTCCCATTTATGCGGTCGATGTGCACCAGGGGCTCCCTTATCTCGTGATGCGCTACGTGCCTGGCCGGTCGCTGCAACAACGCCTGGAGCGGCAAGGGCCTTTGGGTTTGGTTGAAATGTTGCGAATCGGCCAGCAGACGGCTGCCGGCCTGGCGGCCGCGCATGCCCACGGGCTTGTGCATCGCGACATCAAGCCGGCGAACATTTTGCTGGAGCACGGCATCGAGCGGGTCATGCTCACCGATTTTGGGCTGGCGCGCACCGTCGACGACGCGAGTTTAACGTGCAGCGGCGTCGTCGCCGGGACGCCGCAATACATGGCGCCCGAACAAGCCCGCGGCGAGGCAATCGATCACCGCACCGATTTATTCAGCCTGGGCAGCGTGCTGTATGCGATGTGCGCCGGACACTCCCCGTTTCGAGCGGAAACGACGATGGGCATTTTGCATCGCATTTGCACGCAATCTCCGCGGCCTCTCGGGCAAATCAACCCCGAGACTCCCCGCTGGCTCGAACAGATCATCCGCAAGCTGCACGCTCGCAACCCGCGGCGACGGTTCCAGTCGGCAGCGGAAGTCGCCGTGCTCTTGGCTGCGCGTCTCGCGCAGGTGCAACGGCCTCGTTTTGGATCGGTCGTGCCCGCGACCAAAACACGATTGCGCCGCTTCAGGCTGGCGATCGCTTCGGCTCTGGCAATCGTCACGCTGGCCTGTCTCGCGTGGCGCTTGGCGCCATTCGATCAAGAGGAACTCGCTTTACATGCTCTCGACGCTGACATCGCATCGACCACGAGCCCGTCGATCGAGAGCGCCGAGAGGTCTTCGTCGGCAGCGCCCGCTTCGGCGAATGAGCCTGTCTCTTCATTCGCCTGGACTCCGAAGCGTGGCGAGCTCGAACAGGTCTCGAGCGAAGTCGATCATCTGGAGCAATCGCTCTTTCAGTCGCGAGGAATTCCAGACGGATTCTGGGCGCCGCGGCTGATGGACGTGAATCGTCTGCTGCAAGTGTTGGAGCGAGAGCTTCCGGAGCCTGGGTCCGGTTCAGTTTCCGGCGAGGGCCGCCCGAACGCGCGGTCCCAATAATGTCCTCTTTACGAAAGGGAGTCACATATGAAGACAATCGCGAGCGTGGGTGTGGTGATTGTGGGAATTCTGGCGGCCGCGGCGCTCCGCGACGTGCCGGCTAGCGGGCAAGAGGCCGCGGGGCGCCGGCCCCGCACGCCGGAACCCGGCGCGAGGCTGGGCTTGTCACCCACAGCGGAGGTCCCAAATCCCGCTGTGGCCAACCAGCCATTCAGCCCCTACCCGCAAGATGCTCAGTACGGCCACGTTTCTCCCGAGGCCGTGCGGGCGACGCAAGAGCTGATGCGCCAGGATGCCGAGCTCGAGCAACAAATTCGCCAGACCGTGCACGAATACGCGGCGGCCGACAGCGACGACGAGCGCGGCGAGGCTCGGAAGAAATTGTCGGGGCTGCTGAAAGATCAGTTCTCGATTCGGCAGAAACGCCGCGAACAGGACATTGCCCGCATCGAAGAGCGCGTGAAAAGGCTGCGCGAGGCGCTCAAGAAGCGGTCCGAGTCGCAACAAGAAATTGTCGAGCGACGGCTGAACGACATCCTGAGCGACGCCGACGGGCTCGGCTGGGGCGACGCCGCCGGCGACGCGGGAGCGAATCCCTATTTGCGGGACCTCCAAGGCATCAAAGGATACTGAGCACCCGCACCCGAAGTCGCCCAATCCGTCGTAGAGCAAGCGTCTCGCTTGCTCGTCGAAAGGCGCTCGATCGCGATCCGAGCGATGCATCGAGCTGACGTCGCAGGTTGGAAAACCTACGCCACCGTGGAGTAGGTTTTCCAACCTGCTCGTTGTTGGAATGCGCGCGATGCCGGTGGCCGCGCGCATTCGGCGATCGAGCAAAACTGCGCCACGGCCGGCGAGCCGCGCGCATTCGGCTACAAAGTCGCGCGACGTTCGGGAAAACCGCGCCACGGCTGGCTTGGTGGCGACGGACGCGCGTGGCACACCGAGACTCATCTTGCGGAGCAAGATGACTATAGTACACCTCGCGGCACGAGATTTGCTTGCTGGATTGGGCCTCTTGCTCCCGATTCGAGGGGGAAAATGCGATGAAGCTCCGGCCGGTTCAGTCGAAACTTTTTGAATCGAATGAGCCGGATCGACGGTGCGATTGAATTTCGGCGGCGAGCGGCTAATGTCTACTTGCGCATGACCTTGCCGATCTGCGGGCGACTGGGAGTCAGCGGATGATCCTGCACACCGTGCGACACAGCCTTTTGACGGCACTCGCGCGCGGGGTCGCCATTCCGGCATACGCGCGGCGCTTCGGGCGATTCGAGCGTATGTTGCGCGAGGCGCGCCAGGTGCAGCGGGATTGGCTGTTCGCGCGAGTCCGCCGCTGCCGCGATACGCGGTTCGGCCGCGATCACGCCTTCGCGCGAATTCAAACGCTTGACGACTTTCGGCGGCAGGCGCCGGTCGCGCGTTATGACTATTTTGCGCCTTATATAGATGACGTTGCGCGCGGAAATCTCGGCGCTCTGATTCCCGCCGGCGAGCAAGTCTCCCGCTTTACGATCACCACCGGCAGCACGGGGGTCCCCAAATTGAACCCCGTCTCGACGAGCTGGCTTAAAGAATACCGCGAGGCGTGGAATTATTGGGGCATCAAGATCCTTCTCGACCACCCCCGCCACGTGGGAGGCAAAATCCTGCACATGGCCGGGACGTGGAACATGGGCCGCACCTCGGGGGGCATCCCAATCAGCATGGTGAGCACGCTGGGCGCGCGCTACCAGCATCCGCTCGTGCGCCCCTATTATGCCATTCCCAATGAAATCAGCGAAATTCGCGACCCGATCGCCCGCTATTACGCCACCTTGCGCCTGGCCATCTGCGAAAACATCAGCCTGATCGTCCTGATGAACCCCGGCACGTTGTTGCGACTGGTGAAACTGGGCGATGAGCACCGGCAGAAATTGATTCGCGACGTGCACGACGGCACTTTGTCGAGTGATTTCGAAATCGCTCCCGAGATTCGCCGCCAGCTCGCACCTCGCATGCGCCGGCCGAATCGTTCGCACGCCCGCGCGCTCGAACAAATCGTGGAAAGGACCGGGCGGCTCTATCCGAAAGATTATTGGTCGGCCCCCATCATCGCCTGCTGGCTGGGGGGCACAGCCGGCTACCAGGCGCGGTATTTGGCCGAATATTTCGGTCGCGTCCCCATGCGCGATATGGGTTTGGTGTCGAGCGAAGGCCGGCACACGATTCCCATCGAAAACACCAAGCCCGAAGGGGTTCTGGCCGTCACCGCCGGATACTACGAGTTTGTCCCCGTCGCCGAGATCGACGCCCCAGCGCCTCTGGTGTTCGAAGGACACGAACTCGAAGTCGGGGGCGAATATTATCTGCTGATGACGACATCCAGCGGCTACTACCGTTACAACATCGGCGACATCGTGCGCTGCCGCGGCTTTGTAGGCCAGGCGCCGGTGCTCGAGTTCCTGCAAAAAGGAGACCGATGCGGCGACCTGGAGGGCGAAAAAGTCACAGAACATCAATTGATCGAAGCGGCCGGCGATGCGGCCGAAGCGCTCGGCGTCAAGCTGGGGTGCGTGACGGCTATTCCCTGGCGCCCAGATGGTCAAGCACCGTGTTACGTCGTGCTGATCGAGCATGGCGACATTCCGGAGCCGGCCGCCGCGCGCAGATTCCTGGAGACGCTCGATCGCCGGCTGATGGAATCGAATTTTTTGTATTCGGCCCGCCGCCGGGAAGAGGTGCTGGGGCCGCCGCGCCTGGCGCGAATTCCGACCGGCGCCTGGGGCGAATTCGTGCAGTCCGAAATCGCCCGGCGAGGGACGGGCGACGTGCAATATAAGCACCCGGGCCTGGTGCAGGATACAAGCTGGTTGGGCCGGTTCAATCCGGTCGATACAATTCATCTGGAAACCGCCCCGTCGGCCGATCTGTCGTACATGGGGAAGAGTTGACGGGCGGGCAGGCTGGTGCCATTATCGTCGGCGGCGATCGAATCCGATGGCCTGAGCGATCTGGCTGCGCGCGACATATCACTCAAGGACACTCAACACCTTGTTCTGGCAAAACTGCGTTCGAACCTCGATGACCGCCGTCGCCCGGGCGGCCGCCATTCCCTATTATCGCCGCAAACTGCAGCGCTTCGAGCACATGCTGCACGACGCGCACGCCGTTCAGCGCCGATTTCTCTTCGAAAAGCTGAGGCGCTGCGCCGACAGCCGATTCGGCCGCGTACACGGCTTTGGGCGCATCAAGACCCTCGATGATTTTCGAAAGCAAGTGCCCATCTCGCAGTACGAATATTTCGCCCCTTACATCCAGGACGTGAGCCAGGGGCGGCTGGATGCGCTTTTCCCCCCGGATGAAAAAGTGCTGATGTTCGGCGTCACGACCGGCACAACCGGGCCGCCCAAGCTCAACCCCGTCACCGCCACCTGGCTAGAGGAGTACCGCCGCTCGTGGGAAGTGTGGGGAGTCAAGTCGATCTTCGAGCATGCCGAGATGATCGGCACGCGGCTCTTGCAGGTGACCGGCCCGGCGAATCTCGGCCGATCGGGGAGCGGCTTACCGATCGGAATGATCAGCTCGGTCGCCGTGCGCTATCAAAATCGCGTGCTGCGCTCGTTCTATTCGGTGCCGCTGGAAATCTGCGACGTCGGCGACCCGCTTTCGAAATATTACACCATGCTGCGGCTGGCGATGCTCGATCCGGTGGGGTTCATCTGCACGATTACGCCGGCGAATCTGCTGCGTCTGGCCGCGATGGGCAACGAGCACCGCGAGAGCCTGATCCGCGACATTCACGACGGCACGCTGCGAAAAGACGTGGAGCTCACCCCGGTTCTGCGCGACCGCGTCCGCCGGATGTTGGCCGTGCGCCGGCCGCGACGAGCCCGCGAGCTGGAACAGATCGTCGAACGCACCGGCACGCTGTATCCCAAGGATTATTGGCCGCTGTCGCTGGTGGCGTGCTGGCTGGGGGGCACGATCGGCTATCAATCGCGCGATCTTCCGCGCTATTACGGCTCGACCCCCACGCGCGATCTGGGACTGGTCTCGACCGAGGGCCGCCACACAATCCCCCTGCATGACGACCGACCCGAGGGGGTCTTGGCGGTGGACGGGAACTACTACGAATTCGTCCCCGTTCGCGAAATGGGCTCGGCCGATCCGCAGACCCTGGAATGCCACGAGCTGGAAGTGGGGGGCGAATATTTCCTTTTGATGAGCACCTCAAGCGGCCTGTATCGCTATGACATCGATGACGTCGTCCGCTGCAACGGCTATGTGGGCCAGGCGCCCGTCCTCGAGTTTCTCCACAAGGGCAGCCAGTGGGCCGATATGGAGGGGGAAAAAGTCAGCGGGCATCAAGTGGCGCAGGCCGTCGAGACGGCGGCGCGGGAGCTGGGCCTGTGCGTCGACTGCTTCACGGCCGTCCCGGTGCGCAATGACGGCGAGGTTCCCTACTACACGCTGCTCGTCGAGCGGCCGGCGATCGAAGATTGCCAGGCCGCGAGGAAATTCCTGGAAATCGTCGACCGCGAGCTGGTTCGCCAAAACGTGATGTACGCCGGCAAGCGCAACGACCGGTACATCGATGCTCCGCGGCTGGCGCGGCTGGCGCCGGGCGCGTGGTCTGAGTACACGCGCGTAGAACTGCGGCGCGGGGGAACGGGCGAATCGCAATACAAGCACCCGGCGATCGTTTCCGACCCTGCCTGGCTCAGCCGTTTCCAGCCAATCGACACGGTGACGGTGGGGTGACGACGGCGGCCTGATGACAGGGGGCTGACTAGTCGATGATCTTATTGATCTGATACTCGACGATCCCGCGCGCGCCCGCCCCTTTTAGCTTGGGGACGACCACCCGCACGAACGACTCGTCGACGATCGTGTTCACATCGACCCAGTCGGGATCGGAAAGCGACGAAACGGTCGGCGTCTGCAACGCGGGAAGCTGTTCGAGCACCTTCGGCAGATCGGCGCGACGCACGTTCATCATCAGCCCCACCTTTCCGTCGGCGGCCAGGCACGACTTGAGCATCAGGGCCAGGTTGTCGATCTTCGAGCGCTTCCATTCGTCGGCGTACGCGCTGGTGTTGGCGATGAACCGCGTGGTGCTTTGCAAAACCTCCGCCACGATCCGCAGGTTATTGGCTCGCAGCGAGCTGCCGGTCTCGGTGACTTCGACGATGGCGTCGGCGAGCTTGGGCGGTTTCACTTCGGTCGCGCCCCACGAAAACTCGATTTGCGCCTCGACCCCGTGACGCGCCAAAAAGCTTTTGGTGAGCCCCACGACTTCCGTCGCGATGCGTTTGCCGGCGAGGTCTTTGACGGTTCTGGCGGGCGAGTCTTCGGGGACGCACAACACCCAGCGGACCGGGCGGCGGCTGACCTTGGAAAACATCAATTCGCAGACTTCATACACCTGGGCGTTGTTTTCGAGCACCCAATCATAGCCGGTGATCCCCGCGTCCAGCGCCCCCTGCTCGACGTAGCGGGCCATCTCCTGCGCGCGAATGAGCAGGCACTCGATCTCCGGATCGTCGATCTCCGGATAATACGAGCGCGACGAAAACTTGATGTTGTATCCGGCTTTCTTGAACAGCTCTCCGGCCGCCTCTTGCAGCGAACCGGCTGGAATTCCCAGCTTCAATATCCGTTCTGACATGCATCGCTTTCTACTGGGCCGCGAAGAATTACTTGCGGTAAACTTCCGCCGGATCGAAGAGGCGCTTCCCCACCACCTCGAACGCGCTGCCGTCGGCCGACAGCTTGCGGAAAAAGCAGCTCTGGTATCCTTCATGACACGCCGCCCCGCCGATCTGCTTCACCTTAACGAGCAGCGTGTCGGCGTCGCAGTCGTAATAAATCTCCTGCACTTCCTGAACATTGCCGCTTTCTTCTCCTTTGCGCCAGAGCTTGTTGCGGCTGCGGCTGAAGTAGCAGGCGCGACCTGATCGCAGCGTCTCGCGAAACGCCTCTTCATTCATGTACGCCAGCATCAGCACGACGCCGCTCCTAGCTTCCTGCGCGATCACGGGAATCAGGGGCGTCTTTTGAAAGTCAGGACCGACCGACACGAGCCTTCTCCACACTGAGATGCGCCTAACTGAGGCAAAAACCCAAATCACCAGTCTATCAAGGCGTCACGAAGCCTGCATGGCCCTGGTTCCGGCCGGCCGGCAAACGCGGATTTTCCGCGAGTGATCGTCGCAAAGCACCCGCCGTTTGGCAAGCGCGGCCCAGTTGGAGTTCAGCCTTCAGGCTGCGCAGTTTGACCGGGTGGTGAGCGCTGGCTGTCCGAGCGCGACTCGCGTGCATGCCAGCGTTCTGCGACCCCTCTCGGGGGTCGGATGGACGTGACACGCTACCGGGGGTCTTCGCTGCGCTCGACCC
>DATGKC010000204.1:0-13825 GCA_035294845.1 Planctomycetaceae bacterium
CTTTCGCTCTGCACGGCCGCCTTGGTGATGCCCAAAAGCTGTGGACTGGCCGAGGCGGGTTTGGGGCGCGAGTATTTGGCCGATTTTCCGTCGGCCGCTTCGACCTGGGCATTGACGTCTTCGAGCGTACCCTGGGGCACGATGTCGTCGACATGGAACTCGGTGTCGCCCGGCTGCACGACCTTGACGCATTCGAGCAATGCCAGGTTGATTTTGCGCAGCTCGAATTTGTCGATGACGATGCCGGGCAGAAGATTCGTGTCGGCGACCTTGTCGACGCGCACTTTGCGCAGCATTTGGGCGATGATGATCTCGATGTGCTTGTCGTCGATCTCGACGCGCTGCGAACGGTAGACGTTCTGGATTTCACGCAACAGATACTGCTGGACGGCCTCTTCGCCGCTCACGCGCAAGATGTCGTGCGGCACCAAGGGCCCGTCAACCAGCGCATCGCCCGCCTTGACGAGGTCTTTGGCATGGACACGCAGGTGCTTTCCGTGCGGAATGATGTATTCTTTTTCGGTGCCGTCGGGCGCCCGCACGATGATCACGCGCTTGCCGCGCTTCTTTTCGGCCATGAGGTCGATCTCGCCGTCGATCTCAGAGATGATCGCCGGGTCCTTGGGACGGCGAGCTTCGAAGAGCTCGGTGACGCGGGGGAGACCGCTCGTGATGTCTTGCGTGCCCCCCAGCTCGCGAGGCGTTTTGGCGATGACGGTTCCGGCGGTGATCATCTGGCCGTCGGGGACTTCGATGATCGCCTTTTCCGGGAGGAAGTAGAAATCGAGAATCTTGCCCGAGCTGTCTTCGAGCATGATTTGCGGGTGCAGGTCGCCCTTGTGCTCGATGACGGTGGTCCGCGAGGTGCCGCTGGTGTCGATCTCGGTGCGAATCGACTCGCCCTCGATGAAATCTTCGTAGCGCACCTTGCCGCCGACTTCGGCCAAGAGCGGCACTGACAAGGGGTCCCACTGGCAGATGACCTGCCCGATCTTGATGTCGTCATTCTCGGCCACCAGCAGCACAGCCCCGTTGGGGATCGTGTACTTTTCGAGCTCGCGCTCTTTCTGGTCGATGATGATGACTTCACCGTTGCGGGCCAGAACCACGTTCTGCCCCTGCGAGTTGACGACCGAGCGGATGCGCGCGAGTTTCACGCGGCCGGCGCGCTTCGTGCGAATCTCGTTCTCTTCGATGTCGCGTGAGGCGATGCCCCCCCCGTGGAAGGTGCGCATCGTGAGCTGCGTTCCAGGCTCGCCGATGCTCTGGGCGGCGATGATGCCCACGGCCATGCCGTCTTCGACCAGGGCCCCGGTCGAAAGGTCCATGCCGTAGCACAGGCGACAGATGCCCAGCGTCGCTTCGCACGTCATGGGGCTGCGGACCTGAATTTTCTCGAGCCCCAAGGACTCGATGCGCCGCGCCACCTCGACGGTGATCAGCTCGCCGTCGCGGACGATGACCTCATCGGTGATCGGGTTCACGATGTTGGTGCGGCTCACACGGCCGCGGATGGCGTCGGCCAGGCTGACTTCCACCTTCTCGCCGCGGTAAACCACCCCGCGAGTGATGCCTTGCGTCGTGCCGCAATCGAGCATAGTGATGACCATGTTCTGCGCGATGTCGGCCAGCTTGCGAGTGAGATAGCCGCTGTCGGCCGTCTTGAGGGCCGTATCGGCCAGCCCCTTTCGGGCGCCGTGAGTCGAGCTGAAGTATTCGAGCACCGACAGCCCTTCGCGGAAGTTGGCCTTGATGGGAGTCTCGATGATCTCGCCGTTGGGTTTGGCCATCAGCCCGCGCATGCCGGCGAGCTGGCGGATCTGCTCGACGCCGCCGCGGGCGCCGGAGTTGGCCATCAAAAACACCGGGTTGACGTAAGCGCCGTCGTCGCGCGTGTCGTGTTCAAGCTCGTGCATCATGGCGACGGTGATCTGCTCGCGAACGTGCGTCCAGGTTTCGAGCACCTGGTAGTAGCGTTCGCGGTCGGTGATGATGCCGCGCTCGAACAGCCGCTGTTTCTGCAACACGGCCTGTTCGGCCGTGCCGATGACTTTTTCCTTGTTGGGCGGAGTCTTCAAATCGCTGGTGCCGAACGACAGGCCGCTGCGCGTCGAGAATTGGAAGCCGATTTCCTTGAGGCGATCGAGCAGGGCGATTGTCTGCCGCCGGCCCATTTCGAGGTAGCAGTCGGAAATCACGTTGGCCAGGTCTTTGTTGCGCATGGTGACGTTGTAAAACGCCATGCTCGCGGGAAGGATGTCGTTAAACAGCACGCGGCCGACGGTCGTCGAAAGCAGCTTGCCCGGAGTGTGCGCATCGCCCCCTTCGCCTTTGACGCGCTTGTCGCGCGGCAGGCGCAGCTTGATGCGCGTGTGCGTGGTGATTTTTCCCTGGGCATACGCCATGTGCAGCTCGGCGATCGAGGCGAGCGTCATGCCGTCGCCGGGCCGCCCCGACTTCGAGAGCGTCAGGTAGTAGCAACCCATCACGATATCTTGCGAGGGGCTGATGATGGGTGCGCCGTTGGCGGGGCTGAAGATGTTGTTGGTCGACATCATCAACGTATGCGCCTCGACCTGGGCCTCGATCGACAGCGGCAAGTGCACGGCCATCTGGTCGCCGTCAAAGTCGGCGTTGAACCCCTTGCACACCAGGGGGTGGATCTTGATGGCGTTTCCTTCGATGAGCACCGGCTCGAAGGCCTGAATGCCCATGCGGTGCAGCGTGGGGGCGCGATTGAGCAGCACCGGGTGATTGCGGATCACCTCTTCGAGAATGTCCCACACTTCATCTTCTTTGCGCTCCAGCATGCGCTTGGCGCTTTTGATGGTGTCGGCGTGGCCGAGCTCTTTGAGGCGGCGAATGATGAAGGGCTGATACAATTCGAGCGCGATTTTCTTGGGCAGCCCGCACTGGTGCAGCTTGAGCTCGGGCCCCACCACGATCACGCTGCGCGCCGAATAATCGACGCGCTTGCCCAAAAGGTTCTCGCGGAAGCGCCCCTGCTTTCCCTTGATCATGTCGGTAAGCGACTTGAGCGGCCGGTTCGATGAGCCCAGCACGGGGCGCTTGCAGCGATTGTTGTCGAACAGCGCGTCGACCGATTGCTGCAGCATGCGCTTTTCGTTGCGGACGATCACCTCGGGCGCATTGAGATCGACGAGCTTCTTGAGGCGGTTGTTGCGGTTGATGATGCGGCGATAGAGGTCGTTGAGATCGCTGGTGGCGAAATTCCCCGAGTCGAGCAGCACCAGGGGCCGCAAATCGGGAGGAATCACGGGAATCACGTCGAGCACCATCCACTCGGGACGGTTGTCGCTGTCGCGCAACGCCTCGATGATTTTCAGCCGCTTGATCAGCTCTTTCGACTTCTGCTGGCTGTTCGTCACCTTCAGCTCTTCGCGCAGCTTGTGCGACTGTTCGACCAGGTTCAGCTTGGCCAGGAGCTTCTTGACGGCTTCGGCCCCCATGTCGACTTCAAACGAGCCTTCGCCATAGCGGGCGCGGGCCTGCCGGGCTTCGTCTTCGGTCAAGAGCTGGCTGGGGCGCAAGGGCGTATCGCCCGGGTCGATGACGACGTAATCCTGAAAGTACACGACTTTTTCCAGGCTCGACGTCTTCATGTTGAGCAGCGCGCCCAAGCGGCTGGGCATCGACTTGAAGAACCAGATGTGCACCACGGGAGCGGCGAGCTCGATGTGCCCCATGCGCTTGCGGCGCACGCGGCTGTGCGTCACCTTGACGCCGCAGCGGTCGCAAATCATGCCTTTGTACTTCATGCCGCGGTACTTGCCGCACGCGCATTCCCAGTCTTTTTCGGGGCCGAAAATGCGCTCGCAGAACAGGCCGTCGCGTTCGGGGCGGTAGGTGCGGTAGTTGATCGTTTCGGGCTTTTTGACTTCGCCGAACGACCAACTGCGAATGTCGTGCGGGCTGGCCAGACCGATCTTGATGGCGCCGTAGTCATTGACACGATCGTAGGCAGTTTCAGCGGTGCTCACGTGCGAGACTCCTAAATCTTATTGCGGGGAAAGGTGAACAACCCTTCAAACGCGTTTCTTTTCAAGCTGCAGGTTCAAGGCCAGGCCGCGGATTTCGTTGTTGAGCACGTCGAAGCTGGCCGGGGTGCCGGCTTCGAGCGTGTTCTCGCCCTTGACCATCGATTCGTAGATCTTCGTGCGGCCCTCGACATCGTCGCTCTTAACGGTGAGCAGCTCTTGCAGGATATACGCCGCCCCGTAGGCCTCCAGAGCCCAGACCTCCATTTCTCCGAACCGCTGGCCGCCGAAGCGGGCCTTGCCCCCCAAAGGCTGCTGGGTAATGAGCGAGTAAGGACCGGTGGCCCGCGCGTGAACCTTGTCGTCAACCAGGTGGTGCAGCTTGAGCATGTAAATCGTCCCCACCGTGACTTTCTGCTCAAAAGCGTCGCCAGTGCGGCCGTCGTAGAGCACGGCCTTGCCGTCGGTCGGCAGGCCCGCCTCTTTGAGCACGCCGCGAATGTCTTCTTCGGTCGCGCCGTCGAAGACCGGGCACACCGCCTGGTAGCCGAGCGTCGAGACGGCCCAGCCCAGGTGCGTTTCCAGAATCTGCCCGACGTTCATGCGGCTGGGAACGCCGAGGGGATTGAGAATGATATCGACGGGAGTGCCATCTTCCAGGAAGGGCATGTCTTCGATTTGAAGGACCTTCGAGATGACCCCTTTATTGCCATGTCGGCCGGCCATCTTGTCGCCCACCGAAATCACGCGCTTGGAGGCCACATAGACCTTCACCATCTGCAACACGCCGCTGGGCAATTCGTCCCCGCGCTTCATCGTGTTGACGATGCGATCGCGCTGGTCAATGGCCAGCTCGACCGCCGACCAATGCTCTTTGATGGCTTCCTGGCAGTCGGCCCGTTTTTGCGGACTGCGAATGTCGAGCTTGTCGAAGTGGTCTTTGAAGTTCTGCGCATAGCCGGCGGCGATTTTGTCTTCGGCGTCGCGCAAAACGTTGCCTTCGTCGTCTTGCAGCTTGCGGTCGAGAGCCCGCTCGAACTCGACAAGAAACTTGCGGAAGGCGTCGGCGATGTACTTGTTGCCTTCATCTTCCTTGGACTTGAGCTCGGCCTCGAACTTGCGACGCTCGGATTCGGTCAGACTCATCCGCCGCGAGAACTTCTGCGTGTCGATGACGATGCCCTCGACGCCGCTGGGGACCTCGAGCGACTCGTTTTTCACGTCTTCGCCGGCCCGGCCGAAGATGGCGTGCAGCAGCTTTTCTTCAGGAGTCAGTTCGGCCTTGGCCTTGGGCGAAACCTTGCCCACCAGGATGTCTCCTGGCTGCACGCGCGTGCCGACTTGCACGATGCCGTCTTCGCCCAGATTGCGCAGGCCTTTTTCGCTGACGTTGGGAATGTCGCGCGTGAACTCTTCGCGGCCCAGCTTGGTCTCGCGGATCTCGACGTCGAATTCATCGATGTGAATCGAAGTGTAAACATCCTCTTTCACGAGCCGCTCCGAGAGGATGATCGCGTCTTCGAAGTTGTAGCCTTCCCACGACATGAAGGCCACCAGCACATTCCGCCCCAGCGAGAGCTCGCCCTCGCGGGTGGCGGCGCTGTCGCACAGCACCTGGCCCTTTTTCACCTTCTGCCCGAGCTTGACCACCGGCCGCTGATTGAGGCACGTGCGCTCGTTGAGCCCGGTGAACTTTTGCAGCGGGTAGATGCGGCCGTCGATCTCGATGCGCGTGGCATCGACGAAGTTCACCGTCCCCGCCTTTTCGGCCTTGATGAGCATGCCCGAATTCTCGGCGACGGCGCGCTCCAGGCCCGTGCCGACCACGGGCGGCTCGGTCACCAACAACGGAACGGCCTGGCGCTGCATGTTCGAACCCATGAGGGCCCGGTTGGCGTCGTCGTGTTCGAGAAAGGGAATCAGCCCGGCCGAAACGCCCACCATCTGGCAAGGCGCCACGTCCATGAATTCGACCTGCTTCGCGTCCACGTGCACGAAATCGCCGCGATAGCGAACCAGGACGCGGTCGTCGCGGAGTTTGCCGTGCGCGATGGGAGTATCGGCCGGCGCCAGATAGGCGTTCTCTTCTTCGTCGGCCCGCAGCCAGCGCACCTCGTCGGTCACCTTGCCGCTTTTGATGAGCCGATAAGGCGTAATCAGAAAGCCGAGCTCGTCGACCTTGGCGAACATGCTGAGCGACGAGATGAGGCCGATATTCGTCCCTTCGGGGGTTTCGATGGGGCAAATGCGGCCGTAGTGCGAAATGTGCACGTCGCGCACCTCGAACCCGGCCCGCTTGCGGTTGAGGCCCCCCGGCCCCAGGGCGCTCAAGCGGCGTTCGTGCGTGAGCGTCGAAAGAGGGTTCGTCTGGTCGACGACTTGCGAGAGCTCGCCCCGCCCGAAGAAGTACTCGATCGCCGCTGAAACGCTCTTGGGGTTGACCAGAGTGCGGGGAGACATCTCTTGCACGTCTTTGAGGCTCATCCGCTCTTGCACCGTGCGGCGCAGTTTGAGGAAGCCCTTGCGGATTTCGTCAGAGGCCAATTCGTCGATCGTGCGCAGGCGGCGGTTTCCGAGATTGTCGATGTCGTCGACGTTCACCGAAGGGTCGCTCGCGCGCAATTTGAGTATGAAGCGAATGGCATTGATGAAATCTTCCGAGCGCAGCGTCATCACGTCGTCGGGAACATCCTGCGCGAATTTGCGATTGATGCGGAACCGCCCCACGCGGCCCAGCCGATAGCGATTGACGTCGAAGAACTTTTCGTGGAACAGCTCGATCGCCTTTTCGAGCTGCGGCGGATTCCCCGGGCGCAGCCTCTGATAAATCTTCAGCAGCGCCTCCTGGTGGCTCGACGTCGAATCTTCCTGGATGCTGTTGAGAATCAGAGGATCGGCGATGGCCTCGATCACCTCGGTCGCCTTGACTCCGGAATGGCTGATCTCGGCAGCCAATTCGGCCGTGATCAACTGCCCGGCTTCAGCGATGATCTCTCCCGAGCGATCGCTCTTGGCCGGGTAGATCACGTCATCGGCGGCGAATTTTCCGGTCAGCTTCTTCACCACCTCCGATTCCGAAGTCTTCACGACCTTCGTCGCATAGAAACAGCGGATGACCGCGGCGTCGGTCGAGTATTCCTGGCTCATCGCCCGCAGCAGCGTGACGGCCGAGAATTTTCCGCTCTGGTCGATGCGCACCCCCAGCGTCTCGCGTTTGCCGATGTTCAGCTCGATCCAGCTTCCGCGTTCGGGAATGATGCGGCAGGAAAACGTCTTGCGCTCGCCCGGTTCGGAGCTCGACACGAAATCGACGCCCGGAGAGCGGTGCAACTGGCTGACGACCACGCGCTCGGCCCCGTTGATGATGAACTCGCCCCCGCCCAGCATGATCGGCATATCGCCCAGGTACACTTCTTCTTCGATCGCCTGCTCTTTGACCAGCCGCAGCCAGACGCGAAACGGCCGTCCGTAGGTGAGGCGCAATTGGCGGCATTCGACCGGAGTGTAACGCGGTTTTCCCAGCTCATACTTGACGTATTCCAGCTTATGCTGGCCGTCATAGCTCGACACCGGAAAAATCTCGCGCAGAATCTCTTCCAGCCCGTGGCCCTTGCGGTGCTTGGGGTCGCTTTCGAGCTGCAGGAAGCGGGCGTACGATTCGGTTTGAATCTGCGTCAGGTCGGAGAGGGCGAATTCGCCCGAAAGCTGGCCAAAATTGCGGACACGGTCGAACCTCAGACTGTGCACGGCGGGTGTTGCCATAAACTTCTCTTCGCGGGGTTTTTTCGGGGGGTTTTACTGTGGCTGATACGATACAGGACGGCCGCGCCGCACAGGCGCGCGGGGAGGCGCCAGCGGCTCGTGTACGGCGACAAACACGCCAAAGGAGCAAATCCGATCCGTCATCGGCACTCTAGAGCGATTCCTGGCAAAAGAAGACTGCGGCCCGCAACATCGGGACGAACGCCGACCGGAAGCCGTTCATTTGATCTCGACTTTAGCGCCGGCCCCTTCCAGCTCGGCCTTGAGCTTGTCGGCGTCGGCCTTCGAGATGCCCGTCTTGACCGGTTTGGGGGCGGCCTCGACGAGATCCTTGGCTTCCTTAAGGCCCAGCCCCGTGGCGGCGCGAACCACTTTGATGACGCCGATTTTGTTCTCGCCGAACGCCGCAAGCACGACGTCGAATTCGGTCTTTTCTTCGGCCGGCGCAGCAGCGCCCGCGCCCCCCGCGCCGGGCATCGCCGCCATCATCACTCCGCCCCCCGCGGGCTTGATGCCGTGAACCTGTTCCAGGTAGTCGGCCAGCGATTTCGCCTGGAGCAAGCTCAAGGAGACGATCTTGTCTCCCAGGGTCTTCGTAGCCTCGTCGAAATGGGTGGTCGCCTCAGCGGTGGACATGAAATGAATCTCCCTGATTACGTTGGTCTACTGGAACCGGACTTTGTTGACGATGAAAGGTTCGCGCAAATTTACTACGGCGACGGCGCCCCCTCTGCGGGAGCTTCTTTGTCGGCCATCGACTTGATCTGGCCGCAGACGGTGCCCCCGGCGCCCAGCAGGGCGCCCGCGACGCGCCCCCCCGGACCCAGACACATGGCCGCGACTATTCCCAAGAGCTCTTCGCGGGAGGGGCTCTTGCTGAGCGCCGTGACCTGTGCCGAATCGATCGACTTTCCCTCGAGGACCCCTCCCTTGATTTTCAAGACTTCAATATCTTTGGCCCACTTCGTGATCTCTTTCGAGAGCGCCACGATGTCGGGCCCGCCGAAGACGAGCGTCGATGGCCCCGACAAATAGGGTTCGAGAGCCGCCAGCCCCAGTTCGCTCAGCGCTTTGCTGGCCAGCGCGTTCTTGACGCCCAGCATGGTGATTTTCTGCTTGCGGAGCTTAAGCCGCAGGTTGTTGGCCGTCACTCCGTCGAGCTTGGAATAATCGACGACCAGAATATCGCGATGCTCGCCGATGCGCTCGCGCAGGGCCCCGACGAGCATGTCTTTGATTTTCTTACTCATGGCGTGCCGTCCTATGCCGCGATCGGAATGCCCGGCGACATCGTTGCCGAGATCGTAATGCTGCGAACGTAAACCCCCTTGGACGAGGCCGGCTTCAGCGAGCGAATCAGCCTCAGCAGCGACTCGACGTTTTCAGCCAACTGGTTTTCGGCGAACGAGAGCTTCCCCGCCACACAATGCACGATGCCCGTCGCATCGGCCCGAAACTCGACCTTGCCCGCCTTGTATTCGCGAACCGTATTCGTCACATCCTGCGTCACCGTGCCGGCGCGCGGCGAAGGCATCAGCCCGCGCGGCCCCAGAACGCGGCCCAGCGGCCCCACCACTCCCATCATGTCGGGAGTCGCGATCGCCACGTCGAAGTCGGTCCAGCCCCCCTTGATCTTGTCGGCCAGCTCGGCCCCGCCCACAAAATCGGCTCCCGCCCGCTGAGCCGCGGCGGCATTGTCGCCCTGAGCAAATACGAGCACTCGCTTGGACTTGCCGATGCCATGGGGCAGCACGATCGATCCCCGCACCACCTGATCGGCCTGCTTGGCATCGATGCCCAGCCGCACCGCGACTTCGACCGTCTGGTCGAACTTGCAATGCTTGATGCCCTTGGGGAGCGACCCCTCGAGCGATTTGAGCTTGGCCACCGCCTGCGGGACTTCCAGCGCCCCGAGATTCAGCACCTGCTCGGACAAAAACTTGAATCGCTTGGACTGCCGCGCCATGATCTTGTCTCGTGTTGGGCGTCTTGCCTGATTGGTGATTCGCCTGCTTCGGACTACTTTCCCGTCACTCTAAAACCGCCTCAAATCTGATATTCTCTCACCCTGCCCTCGTAACCGGCTCCGCTGCCGATCAGCACCTTCCGAATCCGCCCCCGGTCGATCTGCACCGGTCGATCTGCACCGGTCGAATCCGTACCTGCTGCTCAATCGATGACCTCGATGCCCATGCTGCGGGCGGTGCCGCCGATAACGCGGGCCGCCTGCTCCAGCGACGATGAATTCATGTCGTTGAACTTCGTTTTCGCGATCTCGAGCACCTGTGCCTTGGTCACCTTTCCCACCTTGTCGGCCTTGGGATTGGCCGCTCCCTTGGCGATCTGCGCCGCCTGCTTCAATAGAACTGCCGCCGGCGGGCTTTTGGTGATGAATTCGAACGAGCGATCGCTATAGATCGTGACGACCACCGGAATCGTCGTCCCCTTCATCTCCTTCGTCCGGTCGTTGAACTGCATGACGAACTGGCCGATGTTGACGCCGTGAGGACCCAGCGCCGTCCCCACGGGGGGCGCGGGCGTCGCCTGCCCACCCGTCACTTGAATCTTAAGCTTCGCCGTGACCTGCTTTGCCATTGCTCTTGCCTATCGACCTAAACGGCCTCGACCTGCCAATATTCCAACTCGACGGGAGTCGACCGGCCGAAGATTTCAATCAACACATTGACGCGCCCGCTGGCCTCGTCGACCGTGTCCACAGTCCCCTCGAAGCTCTCGAACGTCCCTTCCTTGATCTTCACGCGATCGCCCGGCGCGAAGTCGATCTTGATCTTCGGCTGCGTCACGTCTTCTTTGGCGGTCTCGAGCCCCAGCATCCTCTGGATTTCATGGTCTTGCATGGGAATCGGCTTGCCGGCCGCCCCGGTGAAGTCTCCCACGCCGCTCGTCTCGCGCACGAGAAACCAGGTTTCATCGTTCAGAATCATCTGAACCATGATGTATCCGGGATAGAGCTTTCGCTCGGTGACGCGCTTCTTCCCCCCCTTCGTCTCAGCGACCTTTTCTGTGGGAATGATGATTTCGCCGAAAAATTTCTCGAGCCCTTCGCGGCGTACGCGGCGCAGGATATTGTCGCGAATCGACTTCTCGCGATTGCTTTGCACCTTCAGAACGTACCAGCGCAACGGCTCTTCGCCATCGGCGTTAACTGCAGCAACCGGTGCGTCATCTTCTGAATTCATCACTGCAATTCCTGCCATCGGGTTTCACTCGCCGGCCTCTCTCCCCTAAGGCATCTCAAATCACACGGGCATCTCAATTCGCACGCGCTAGCTGAAACGCAGAACGCCGATCGCCTGCAAAATCCACTTCCAAGTCACGTCGTAGGCGAACAGCACGACTCCCAAAAAGAACATCGTGCTGAGCACCACCACCGTCGCCCGATACAATTCCTGCTTGCTGGCCCAAGAAACCTTTCCCATCTCCGCCTCGACCGAGATCAGGAATTCGGCGAATGGAGCATAATTGACGACTCGATAAATGACCCATCCGCAAATCGCACAGATCACCACTGGAATTCCCACGATCACCCACACGGCCCGCGATGAAACGCGCTGAGGTTCGCCGACTTTGACCGAGTCGACTTCCTGCTTGATCGCGGCTTTCAACTTCTCGGCCTTCTGCTTGCCTTCGTTCATGGCTTGCGGCGATTCGCGCCACATCCGGCTCGTCGGCACATGGAACTCGATCTCGCGCCGATCGCTGCCGACCGAATCAGTCACCCACGCAGCGCCATTTTCGTCCGCCAGCTTCGCCAGCGCCTTGTCTTTTGCCGGGTCCTCTTGCCCTGCGTAACTTGCGATCACTCGATAGGAAGCATTGACGAGCCCACCCAGCGGCCCTTGCGAAAGGATGTAGGCTCCGGCAATGACCAGCGCCCCGATTCCGGCGGCCGTCAGTTGCCTGGCCAGACGGCCCTGGTTCCGCTTGTAAAGACCGGCTGAGAGCAGCTCCCTCCAGAACGATCCGTTTTCCGGTTTTGCCATTTCGCAGAGACCTGTCCTGACACAAACTCCAGATTGACGACGCCTCGAGAACCTTTCCTCACTCAATACACACGGGCGGAGGGACTTGAACCCCCAACCGTCGGATTTGGAATCCGATGCTCTGCCATTGAGCTACGCCCGTAAAACGAGCACGCGATTTCCACAGGCAGCCGTCCGGCTATTTACGAGGCCGCCATTTACGCGCCCCCTGGATGCTCCTTCGTCCCCCGACACAGGGCGGCGCACGGCTACTTCTTTCGCGACTCTTTATGGACGGTATGGCGACGCAGCTTTTTGCAGTATTTTTTCAGCTCGAGCCGCTCGGTCCCCCGCGTCTCCTTCGGCGTGCGGTAGTTCCGCTGTCCCGATTCGCCGCATTCCAACCAGACGTATTCACGTACCATATCACGACCTCGGGAAAAAAACCAGCCTCCCGACCCGCCCAGGGCGGCTCGGGAGGAGTGCTTTCGGTTTGAACCCTCTTGCGCGCGGGAACTCCCTCAAAACGTGTCCCCGCGTTCCCGCTATTCCACGATCTTCGTCACGACCCCCGAGCCCACCGTCTTGCCTCCTTCGCGAATCGCGAAGCGGCTTCCTTCGTGCATGGCGATCGCCTGCATGAGCTCGACCTCCAGTGCCACGTTGTCGCCGGGCATGCACATCTCGGCGCCCCCCATCAGCTTCGTCGTACCGGTCACGTCGGTCGTCCGAAAATAGAACTGCGGGCGATAGCCGCTGAAAAACGGCGTGTGCCGTCCCCCCTCCTCTTTGCTGAGCACGTATACCTCGCCGTGAAACTTCATGTGCGGCTTGATCGCGCCCGGCTTGGCCAGCACCTGGCCGCGCTCGATGTCTTCGCGCTCGACGCCTCGCAGCAAGACGCCCACGTTGTCGCCGGCTTGCCCTTCGTCGAGTGTCTTGTTGAACATTTCGACCCCCGTGCAAACCGAATCGCGCGTGGGACGCAGCCCGACGATTTCGAGCTTGTCGCCCACGTGCACGATGCCTTGCTCGATGCGGCCCGTCGCCACTGTGCCGCGTCCCTTGATCGAGAACACGTCTTCAACCGCCATGATGAACGGCTTATCGACGATTCGCACCGGATCGGGAATGTACTTGTCGAGCTTTTCCAGCAACTCCCAGATGCACTTGGCGGCCTTCTCGTCTTTGCCGCGGCCTTCCAGCGCCGCCTTCGCATTCCCGCGAATGATCGGCACCTCGTCTCCCGGAAAGCCGTATTTGTTGAGCAGGTCGCGAACTTCCATCTCAACGAGCTCGAGCAGCTCTTCGTCGTCGACCAGATCGCACTTGTTGAGAAAGACGACCATCGCCGGCACGTCGACCTGGTGAGCCAGAAGAATGTGCTCGCGGGTCTGGGGCATCGGGCCGTCGGCCGCCGAAACCACCAGAATCGCCCCGTCCATCTGCGCGGCGCCGGTGATCATGTTCTTGATGTAGTCGGCGTGGCCCGGACAATCGATGTGCGCGTAGTGCCGCTTCTCAGATTCGTATTCGACGTGGCTGACGGCAATCGTGACGGTCTTGGTCTCGTCGCGCACCGTCCCGCCCTTGGCGATGTCGGCATAACTCTTGAACTTCGCCATCCCTTTGGCTTCCTGGGTCGCCAGAATGGCCGCCGTCAGGGTGGTCTTCCCGTGGTCGATGTGACCGATGGTCCCCACGTTGACGTGCGGCTTGGTTCGACTGAAGACTTCCTTAGCCATCGTGTCTCCCTAGAATTGAAAAACGAGTGAATGCCGCCGGATGCTTGCCGGCAAATCGTGCCTGAAGCTGCTGATGGGACTTGAACCCATGACCTCGTCCTTACCAAGGACGCGCTCTACCAGCTGAGCTACAGCAGCAAATCAACGTGTCGCCGCGCCCAACCGGCCGAGCAACCACCCGCGGCCAGCGGAAGCCCAGCAGGATAATGTCCCCCGCCCGAAGATGCCAGCGTGTCAACCCTCGCAGCAGCCGAATTCTAACAAAAATCAAAGCACAAATTAAAGAGCGGGCGATGGGAATCGAACCCACGTAGCCAGCTTGGAAGGCTGGAGCTCT
>DATGKC010000205.1:0-3140 GCA_035294845.1 Planctomycetaceae bacterium
TGCGCACGACGGTCTCGAAGGGGAATTCCAGCAACTCTCCATGGGCCTGTGAGGCCGTCGCCGCCCCCGAGAGTTCCCAGATATTCACGTGACCGCCCTGATCGAGAGAGGCCAGACGGCTCGCCTCCGGAGCGACCGCCAATGCCCTTAAGCGCTCGCGATGTCCTGTGAATTCGGCGACAAGTCGGAACTCGGGGACGCGCCAGACGCGGACCACGCGATCGGGCCCGGCGGTCGCCAGGATTTCGCCTTGGCCAATGTAGGACAGCGACGATACTCCATAATTGTCGAAGACGAGGTTGTGCCCCGCCTCGACGAGATCGAGATCGCCATCTTGTTCGAGATCGACGATGCGGATTTCGTCATGAAAATTTGCACGTCCTGATTCTGTGGTCGTGAGGCAAAATCCCTTCGCCGCCAGGTGCTTGCCGTTCGCCGCGAGGGCAAATCCGGTCATTTGACGTTTTTTGAAGATATTGTGAAATGTCTTTGTCGTTTGATCGGTCGCCAGGTTCCAGAGACTGATCTCACCGGGACCTCCGTTGTTGTGAGCCAGGAAGCAGTTCCCCGCGATCGCGAGCGTATTCTCTCCGGCGACGAACGCGATATCGTGAAAATACGAATCGGGGATTGTCCGCCGGGCCAGTATCTCTCCGGTGGATAGGTCCCAGACTCGCACTGTTCCGCTGGTTATTGGCTCGTCCCTCGCGCTTGTCGCCAATTGTGTTCCCTGCAGAGAAAAACGCATGATCCGCACCTGTGAGTCATGCGCGAGAGTTCGCAGCATGGCCCCACTGGCGGCATCCCAGATGTAGACGGCGCCGCCCGTTCCGGTAGTGGCCACGAGCTTGCCGTCTGCCGACGCGGCGACGAGTGCTGCAACTTCAGTTTCGTGCGCGAACAAGCCGGTTGAAACAGATTCTTTCAAGTTCCACCGAGTCGTCGTCCGGACGTCGCCCTCGGCCGTCAGCAAGGTATCGTCGTTTCCGGCGAATGCGATTCCGGACACCGGCCGGTCGAGATCGGGCAATAGCCGGTAATTCGCATGTTTTTGATTCAACAGTTTCCGGATCGTGAGCAGATCGACCTTTTGTGTTTCGAATACTGAGAGGTCGGCCGCATCCCCCAACTCGTTCAAAATTCGTCGGGCGTCGTAAGTCTTCCGGGCGCGAATCGCCAGACACGCGGCAAGAGATTTCAGCCTGTTTCGCTCGTGGTCCGATTGCGCCACTTGGCTGTAGCCGGCGATCGTGCGGCAACAGTCGTCGTAGACTCCAGGCAAGCCGTACACCTGGTAGTTCGCCGGGCTGGAAAAATTGTTAAGTCCGTCGAGAAAGACCTGGGGCACAGGCGTGTCGAAGCGATTGGTATTCAGGCACTCGCGCCCGAATCTGAGCATCGGCCCGCGATTGTCACCGGGTTCGAGCAGGTGGCTTAACCTCGACAGCACTTGCTCGTAGGCCGGCATGAAATCGAATTGTGCCTGAATCGACTGATCGAACCAGAATCGTGTCGCGTCGCGCCCGTCGGCTTTGGGCCAGCCCAAATTCGTCCCATATATCGGAGCCGGCGGGGTGGGTTGGCCCGGTTTCCAAGCACTGTTCTCCCGCTTACGCCGCCGCCATGCTTCAACCCCAACTTCTGTCAGAATCCCATACGCCGCTTCGGGAATACTGGGATCCGCTTTCCATGCGTCCAAATAGTACGCCTGGGCCGACCACGAGTGCCGATAGCGAACCCCCTCGAACTCGGGGGGAAGGGGCCAGGCAGGCTCATTTATCTCCGACCCGCTCAAGTTATTCGACTGCAGATCGACCCCGGCGCCCAGGGCACTGAAATACCGGCCGGTGAGCATGGCTTTCAGCCAGGGATCGAATTGCGGCACGCAATAGACCGCGCCGAGAAACTCACGTGCGTTCGTGTAAGACGTCCACGTCACGCATCGCAGACATTCCAGCAGCAGAAATCGTCGCGCGGGGTGGATCGGATTGGCACCGTAGATGCCGTGCTCGTCGACACCGGCGGACCGCTTTCGGTACGAATAGACCAGGCGATTCCAGGCCTGGCGGCGAGCATAGGGAAGAGTGACCCTCAGCACGCAATCCAGCGGATAGCGGCCGTCGCGAAATCTCTCGAAGGCCTGATTCCGAAAAACGACTCCCTTCTCGTCATTGAAACGGGCGTACAGCGCTCCCACGACAAAGCCTACCAACGGGTCGTCGCACCCGGATTGCATGAGTTCGGCGCCGGGCTCGGCCAGTCTCGCAACCTGATCGGCCGGCATTTTCTGCTCGGCCAGTGCCGCGCCGGCCTCGCCCAGAAATGCGATGGCGGCCTTGTCCCATTTGGCGTCCTTCGAACCAAATTCTTCGTAAATCTCCACGTACTGCTGCCGTAGCCATTCCCCCTCGGCGATCGCGGCATTCGGCGTCGCGGCGTCGCGTTCCGCCGGAAGGGCCCTCTTGGGATTTTCCTCGTACATGCTTTTTACGAGAGCCACGGCTTCAGGATCGAACTCATGGCTCTCCGGCAAGACAATGTCGGCAAAGGCCCGCTCCGCATCGGAGTTTTCCCTGGCGGTCTCCAACTCGGCGGCCACTCGCTCGCGAGTCAACTGGTCGTGGTCGAGTGCGGAGGCCGCCAAGTCCGTGACGGAGGCATCGGCATCTGGAGATGTGCTCGGAAACCGCTTTTTGGAAAAGGCCCCGGTATTGAGCGCCGCGAGTTCGCCTGTGCCGGTCACTGAAAGGCAAATCGCATATTCGCGGACGAAGCTGAACCAGTGCAGTTCCAGCACTGTCGCCGGCCCGCCATTAAGCTCCCGCTGGTACGGCGCCGCGTGAAAAAAACGCCGCACTTCAGAAAGTTGCAAGGTCTGTCCGCCCGCAGCGTTGGAGGCCACCTGCCGGAGATCCGAGACGGTGGATGAATATCCCCACCGGGCGCGGATTTCCACGGCAGCGACGATCGAAAGAGCGATGCAACCGGACCAGGCAATTGCGCGCCGCGATGCGACTCGCCGTTTCGAGAGATTGACCATCCGAAATCTCCTGTTCAGTGCGACCTGGAATTCTCCAAATTCGCAGGGTTCGGTCGTCGCTTCCGGACACGGCAAAATCCTCGTGCGGCGAGACTGCCAT
>DATGKC010000206.1:0-7339 GCA_035294845.1 Planctomycetaceae bacterium
CAAGAAGGCCGAAGCGCCGGGAAACGTTCCCAACACTCCGAAAGAAGACAAGCTCAATGAATTCGAGTTGAAGCCTGCCGCGGAGGAACGGCTGGGGATCGTCACCACTCCCATCGAGCGGCGGCCCACGGTGCGGATGAGGATGTATGGCGGCGAAGTCGTGCTGCCCACCGGCGCGAGCCTGATCGTCACGGCGCCGCTGGGCGGCTTTTTGAAGTCGCCTCCCAAAGGGGGGATTCCGGCGGTGGGCGAATTGGTCCGCAAAGGACAACCCATTTTTGAGCTGGTTCCAGGACTTTCGAAGGAGCAATTGGTATTAAGCCCGGCCGATCGCGTGAATCTGTTTCTCGCCCGCACCAACCTCGCGCAGTCGCGGAATTCCGCGAATGCTCAGCTCGAACAAGCCGACGAGCAAGTCAAAGCGGCGAAGATCGAGCTGGATCGCGCCGAAATGCTGCTCAAGGCGAATTCGGGAACGCGCCAAACTGTCGACCGGGCCAAGGCCACATTGGCGCTTGCCGAAAAGTCCTACGATGCGGCGCTCGACGGGAAAAAACTTTGGGACAGCGTCCAGCTCGACGAAGAATCGCTGACGTTCAAGCCCTTGGAGATTACGGCGCCGCAGGACGGCATCATACGCGTGGAAAACGTCGCTGCGAACGAAGCCGTCGCCGCCGGGGCGCCCTTGTTCGAGGTCATGAACCCCAGCATCGCCTGGGTCAAAGTCCCTGTGTACGTGGGGGAGATTCGCGAGATTGCCGCCGACCAACCGGCAAGGCTGAGCGATGTCGAAGACCGGGTGGGGGCGGGAGCGGTGGTCGCGAAGCCCGTCAGCGCCCCTCCCACCGCCCTGGCGATCTCTTCGACGGCCGACCTGTACTACGAGATCGAAAACCGCGAGGGCTATTTTCGTCCCGGCCAAAAGGTGAACGCCAATCTGGCCCTGCGCGAAGAGCGCGAGGGCCTCGTCATTTCCTGGTCCGCCGTCGTGCACGACATCAATGGCGGGACCTGGGTCTACGAAAGCTTGCCTGAGCACAAATACGTCCGCCACCGCGTGCAGGTCAAGTACGTTGTCGATTCCACGGCGGTTCTGGCCAGCGGGCCGGCGATCGGCGCAAAAATCGTCACCGAGGGGGCCGCCGAGTTGTTTGGATTTGAATTCGGTTTCGCAAAGTAGGCGATCATGACCTGGCTCGTTTCAACATCGTTGCGGCTGCGGGTGATTGTCCTCGCGCTTTCGATCGTCTTGATCGTGTTCGGCGAGCGCACGCTGGAAAGAACGCCGCTGGACGTCTTCCCCGAGTTCGCTCCGCCCATGGTCGAGATCCAGACCGAAGCGCCGGGTCTATCGACCGAAGAAGTCGAGAGCATGATCTCGATGCCGATCGAGAACGCCTTGAACGGCGTCCCCTGGGTGAAGACGATTCGCTCGAAGTCGGTGTTGGGGCTTTCCTCGGTGGTGCTGATCTTCGACGAGGGAACCGATCTCATCCGGGCGCGGCAGCTCGTTCAAGAACGCCTGGCGGCCGAGGCCGGCCGACTGCCGACCGTCGCCAGGACGCCCGTGATGATGTCGCCGCATTCCTCGACCGCCCGCGTCCTCAAAATCGGCGTGACTTCGAAAAAGCTCTCGCAAATGGAGATGACGTTGCTGGCGAAATGGACAATTCGCCCGCGACTGATGGCCATTTCCGGCGTTGCCAACGTCGCCATCTGGGGACAGCGCGACCGGCAGTTTCAAGTTCTGGTCGATCCGGTGCGGCTCCGCTCGCACAGCGTGACGCTCGACTCGGTGGTGCGGGCGGCCGGCGATTCGGTTTCACTATCCGGCGGCGGATTCATCGATACGCCCAATCAGCGCATTGCCGTGCGCCAGGTAAATGGCGTGCGCACGGCCGAGGATGTCGCCGACTCGGTGGTCGATTTTCGGAACGGCGCTCCGCTAAGGCTGCGCGACGTGGCTGAGATCGTCGAAGGGTATCCTGCGCCGATCGGAGACGCGGTGATCAACGATGGGCCGGGGCTATTATTGATCGTCGAGAAGCAGCCTTGGGGCAACACGCTCGACGTCACCCGCAATGTCGAAAAGACGCTCGACGCGCTCAAACCGGGCTTGGCTGATCTCACCATCGACTCGACGATCTTCCGCCCGGCGACATTTATTGAAAGGGCGCTCTCGAATCTCTCGCACGCCATGCTCGTGGGGTGCTTGCTCGTGATCGTGATTCTTGCGGCGTTCCTGTTCGACTGGCGCACGGCCCTCATCAGCATGACGGCGATTCCGCTGTCGCTCGTCGCCGCCGCGCTGGTGTTGCACTTCACCGGCGCCACGATGAATACGATGGTCATCGCGGGCCTCGTGATCGCCTTGGGCGAAGTCGTCGACGACGCCATTATCGACGTCGAAAACATTCTTCGCCGGCTGCGGCTCAACCGCGAATCGGCTCAACCGCGTTCGGCGTTTCAAGTCGTGCTGGCGGCATCGCTCGAAGTTCGCAGTGCGGTGGTCTTCGCCAGCCTGATCGTGACGCTGGTGTTTTTGCCAGTCTTGTTTCTCGACGGGCTTTCCGGATCGTTCTTCCGGCCGCTGGCGATCGCCTACATATTGGCGATTCTGGCGTCGCTTTTGGTGGCCCTCACGGTCACGCCGGCTCTGTCGCTGATGCTGCTTCCCGGCGCGGGACACACCCGCCGCGAGGCGCCGCTCACCGCTCTTTTGAAACGGCTGTACGGTGGCGTATTGCCCTTGTTTTTGAACCGTCCGAAGCTCTCGCTCGGGTTTCTGGCGGTCATGTTTGTCGTCACCGGCATCTCGGTTTCCCGGTTGGGTGAATCATTTCTTCCCAACTTCAGGGAGACCGATTTTCTCATGCACTGGGTGGAAAAACCGGGCACGTCGCTTGACGCCATGCGGCGAATCACGATTCGGGCCAGCCAAGAGCTGCGCAACGTCGACGGCGTGCGGAACTTCGGCTCGCACATCGGACGCGCCGAAGTTGCCGATGAAGTCGTCGGCCCCAACTTCACCGAGCTGTGGATCAGCATCCGCGAGGACGTGCCTCACGATGAAACGGTGGCAAAAATCCAGTCGATCGTCGACGGCTATCCGGGCCTTAAGCGCGACTTGCTCACCTACCTGAAAGAGGCGATCAAAGAGGTTCTCACCGGCTCGGGAGGCTCGATCGTGGTGCGCGTCTTCGGCCCCGATCTGGCCGTCCTGCGCAGCAAGGCTCAAGAAGTGAAAAAACTCATGGAAGACGTTGACGGCGTGCAAGATCCCCAGGTCGAATCGCAAGCCCTGGTTCCCCAGTTGCAAGTGCGCATGCGGCCCGATGCGGCCTCACGGTTCGGCCTCACCGGCGGCCAAATACGCCGCGCGGTCGATACGCTGGTCAAAGGGACGAAAGTGGGCGAAGTTTATTACGACCAAATGAGCTTCGATACACTCGTGTGGGGCGTCCCTGCGGTGCGGAGCGACATGGCGGCCGTCTGTAAACTGCCCATCGACCTGCCGCAGGGCGGTTACGTTCCCCTCGGCGACGTGGCCGACGTCGAAATCGTTCCCGCCCCCAATGAAATCAAGCGGGAAGGCGCTTCGCGGCGCATCGACATCACCTGCAACGTGAAGAATCGCGACCTGGGTTCGGTCGCGCGCGACATTGAATTCAAGGTGAAGGGCATCGAGTTCGATCGCGGCTACCACCCCGAATTCCTGGGCGAGTATGCCGCCCGCGAAGCGTCCCGCCGCCGGCTGATCGCGCTTTCAGCCCTGTCGCTGGTCGGCATTTTGCTGCTGTTGCAACTCGATTTCCGCTCGTGGAAGCTGGCGTCGATGGTGTTCTTTACGATTCCCTTTGCGCTCGTGGGCGGCGTCGCCGGCACCTGGATCGAAAGCGGCGTCTTGTCGCTGGGGTCGATGGTCGGTTTTGTGACCGTGCTGGGGATCGCCGCTCGCAACGGTATCATGCTCGTCAGCCACTACCGGCATCTGGAAGAAGTCGAGGGCGAGCCCTTCGGTCCGGCGCTCGTCGTGCGCGGTTCGCAAGAACGGCTGGCGCCCATTCTCATGACGGCGCTTGCCACCGGTTTGGCCCTCGTCCCTTTGATTGTTGGCGGCAATAAGCCGGGACACGAGATCGAGTATCCCATGGCGGTGGTAATCCTCGGCGGGCTCATCACTTCGACGATCTTGAATCTGTTTCTCTTGCCCCCTTTGTACACGGCGTACGGCAGAATCCATCGCGGATCCGACGCTTGATCGTTTAGGCAGCCTGGGAAAAATTTGCCGGCGCGAATCGGCGTTCGACCGTCGATGACTGTAAATCGGCATACGCCCAGACCCGCAATTCCGCGCCATTTCGGACAACCGGCTCAGGCTGCCGGTTCGGTTACGCCGAAATTAACGGATATGCCGAGCTTGGTCGGCCTGGGTTGGGGGGGCTCCGTGATGCAACGCCTATTTGCTGCCGTCGCCCTGGCGACGGCTTTGCTGGCCGGCTGCCAGGCAAGCCCGGCCGCACGGCACACGGCTGGTCTTGCAGCTCGACCGCAGGTTGCAGAACGACCGTTCGAATTCCCGGAGCGCTCGCGCACTGCAAGTGACCCATTGCGACCCGCTTCCAAAGTTGGCGTCGGGTCCGATGCAACAGGGCGCGTGCAGCTCGTTGCGGGAAGTGACGACGATGATGGCGCAGGCCGCGAGAGCTTCTCCGGCGCGCCGCCGATTGCCGTCGCGAGCCCGTCGGTATTGGGTCTCGACGAGGCCATTGAGACAGGACTCGTACAAAATCCGGATCTGGTCGCACTCCGACAGAACGAGGGAGTCAGCGCCGCCGCGCTCGGCGTCGCACAGACCTACCCCATCAACCCCTGGGTGCAGATTCAGGTCACGCCGCTGCAGCACAACACCGAGGGGGGCAGCGGCAGCGTCGGACACTACGTGCTGGTGATGCAGACTTTGCAGATCGCACACCAGCAGCAATTTCGAGAAGACATGGCCGCCTCGCAGCTCAATCAGGTTCGGTGGAACATACACAACGCCGAGCTCTTGAACATGGCGCAGACGACCCGGCTGTTCCTCTGGGCTCTGTACCAGCGCGGGATTCGCGACCTGGCCCGTTTGACCGCCGAACAGAACCAGCAACTGCTCGAGATTTCCCAGCGCCAGTTGGATGCGGGAACGATCACCAACGCCGACGTCGCCATTATCCGGATCGACGCCGGATCGACGCGGCAACAATCCGAGCTGGCCGAAGCCAATTACCAGACAGCCCTGCTCGATTTGCGCCGGCAGTTGAATCTTCCGCTCGAAGCGCAGCTTGAACTCACGGGCGAGTTGACGGCATTGCGTTGGAAGTCGGCGCGCGATGCTGCCTTGTCGCAAATCGGTTCCGTCGTTCAGATGTCGGATCTTGACCTGACAAAAGACGCCGACCTCATCAAACGCCTCACGGATGGCCGGCCGGACCTGATGGCCGCCCGCGCCGACATCACAACGGCCCACGCCAATTACAACCTGGCCAATGCGGCGCGCACTCCGGACGTTCAGATCGGCCCCTACTATCAGCGCGACGACTTCGCCACGCTCTTTTTCGGCTTTCGTACCCAGGTCGACATCCCGGTTCTGAACAACGGCAAGCCGCTGGCCAGGCAGCGCGCCGCCGAGTATCAGCAACGCCACATCACCTGGCAGCAGTTGCAGGACCGCGCTGAGATCGAAGCCATTGTCGCTGTCGATCGCTATGAGCGCGCCCGCAAGCTGGTCAATGCGGCCCGCGCCGACTTCCGCGAAAATCTGCCGGCCGAACTGCAACGGCTCGAAGACCAGTTCAAGGCGAACGAAGTCGATGTGCTGCGCGTCTTTCAAGGCCGAACGAGTCTGATCCAAAACCGCCGGGCGATGCTCGACCTGCTCAACGAGCTGGCGCAAGCCACGACAGCGGTCACTGCCGCGACAGGCATTCCTCCCAAGGCGCTCGTCTCGTTCGCGTCAGATGAAGAGACGTGAGACGTGAGACGTGAGACGTGAGTACTGAGTTACGGCGCGTCGTTTCTTTCGCGGCTGCGCAACTGGCCGATGAAGGTCGACAGCAAATCGTTCGTCTGCCGCGTATTCTGCTCAACATCAATGAATAGCTTGAGCGATTCACCCAGTGAAAACAGCACCACGGCCGCCGCGCTGAGCCCGCAGAAGGCCGCAACGGTGGTCAACACGGCCATCATCCAAGAATCGAAATGGTTGCGCGCGTGGATCAAATGCGGCACAGCGCCCAATAGGGCCACGGCCAGCAGCAAGCCTCCCAGCACCTCATACAACTGGGCGATCGTGCGCAGCGCGGGGTATTTGTGCTTTTCGAGCGGTCTCGCGGCCGGCGGCTCCGGTGCTGCAAATTCGCTCGCCGGCGCCTCGAACAGATCCGGGGGGATTTCCGACAATTCGACCGGCTCGATGAGAGCCTCTACGTCGGCCGCCGCCTCAAGTTCCACGTCGGCGTTGGCAACCGAGGCGAACATCATCGGGGGAGGAACTGTCTCGCGCCCTTCAGCCGGAGGATGCATCGGTTCCTGCTTGATCGGTGGAGCGCTGGCCGAGACGAACAATCCCTGCACGCGCTCGGCCGCAACCCAAGGGCCGGTCTTGCCCCGCCGAACTTCCCCCTTGCGGACCACCCGTCCGCCGTGCGCCATTTCTTTGAGCTCGGCTGCCGTGAGCGGCCCGAATTCGTTCGGCCCATGACGATAATAAAACTCCGCCATCCAACGTCTCCTGCGAAGAACGACCCGATCGGCCAATCGTTCAGCATACCGCAGGAATTAGCTGAACGGCCACCGCACCGTCACCGCGAAGCGGGTCAGTATTCTTGCCTGGCGGCATCGAGCTTGCGAACGAGGCCTTGAAAATCAGCCCTGGCGCGCAAGAGTTCGAAATCGGAATCGGCTTGCAAGTTATCGAAATTGGATCCTTCGCGAAAAAATCCCGTCCCGGCCGCTCTGCGCAACAATTCAAGGCCTTTCGCGGCATATTGGTCTGCCGCGGCGCCGCGTGCAGGCCCGCTCAATTTTTCGTCGCTCATGGCGACAGCGACCGATTCAGCAAACACGCACGCCAGATTGTAAAAGTCGCTTGCCGAAAGAGCATGTTTTGTCATATCCATCCGACCCCCTCAGGGCCCTCAGGGGTCGCAGAACCGCTCGCATGGACGCCGATCGCGTCGGACGTTTACATCAATCGAGGAATTGCTCTTCGAATTCAATTTCTGCGCGATGAAGCATTTCAATGAGCTCCTCGCGAAACAGTTTGACCCGGTGTTGTTCGACCTGATTGGCATTCGAAGTT
>DATGKC010000207.1:0-10031 GCA_035294845.1 Planctomycetaceae bacterium
TGGAGGGGTCGACCGAATTGTCCTGGGCCAGCCGTTCGAAGTTGTCGGGATTCTCCTGGGCCTTCTCCCAGACGTGCTGGGCCCGGCGCGGGTTGTCGAGAAAGATGGCGCGAGATTTCACTCGCGGGCCGTAACGAGAAACGAACGCCCGATCGAGGTCTTTCTTGGTGATTTTCACGTCTTCTCCGGCGAGCTTTCGGAGAGCGAGTATCGGCCAGACACGGTCGCGGGCGTATTCGGCGCGAGTAATCTTCTGCTCGGCTTGCAGCATCTGCAAGAACTGATCGACGGCCAAACCCACCCTCTTGGCGTTGGATTCGATTTCCTTGCTCACTTCGGCTTCGCTGATTTCGATTCCCTGGGCATCGCATGCCTGCTGGATGATTTTGCGATTGATCAGGTTGTCGAGGGTCTCTTCGCCGTGATGGCGGATGCACTCGGCAGCCAGCTCATCGTAGGTGATCTTATCCTTTCCGACTCGGGCGACGTCCGTGGTTCTCTTCGGCGTCTGTTCGCTGGAATTCGCGCTGCCGGGCGTTCGTTTGCCGGAGACGCTTGCGCGGCCGTCGTCGGGAAATGCAGAAGTCGGGCGAGTGACTTGCAGCATGATGCCGGCCGCCAGCAGCAGCACGGCCGTGCCGCCAATCACCAGGACCCACATCTTCTTCCTGCCTGAACTCGCCTTGACCGTCGATGCCTGATTCCGTTCGCCCATAACCCGAATCTCCATGAAAGGTGAGTCACCGACCGCGATTTGATCGAATTTCGACGTGCCTTGAGGGGTGGCAGGGGGGCGAGTTATAGAACCGCAGGCAAAATCGGTCAAGCTCGTTTGAGACTTCGATTTCCGGTGGGTGAACCACGGAATTTGGCCGGCGCGGGGATTTTTGCGGGGCGGAATTCGCGCGAATTCCAATCAAGCGCAAAGGGGGTCGGATTCTCACGAATTCCGCTACCGGGGAAGGTCGCGGCAACCCCAACCCCGGCGTGCGCCGCTTCCAGCGCTAGGATCTGTGTTGCATCCGGCGATCCGATGCGGCATCATCAAGTGCTTTCTCAAGGCCCTCGCACTCGATCTTCTCGGTGTTGACGGCATGCCCGATCACCCTGAACAGAATCGGCCGCGTCCGGTTCCTGTAACGCCGGCCGAATCGGCTGAAAATGCGCCGCCGATTTCAGCGCGTGACCCGCGCGACGAGCCACCGCAGGATCAAGCTCACGATTCGGGTCTCGCAGTCGCCAGGGAAACGGCCGCCATCAGCAGCTCCGACAAACCTGCCGACACCGATGAGCACACGTCTTTGACGCAGCCTGATGAGCCGAGCCGGCGGCTGTACGGCACGCTCAAACGCGGTGCGACGTTGGGGAATTACGTGATCCTCGACAAGATTGGCGAGGGGGGAATGGGGACTGTCTTTCGCGCCGAGCACCGTCGCATGTTGCGGGAAGTCGCCATCAAGGTCCTCTCGCCCGATTTCATGAGGTCGCCTCAGGCTCCGCAGCGATTCCACCGCGAAGTGCGCGTGGCGGCGAAATTGACGCATCCGAACATCGTCGCCGCGTACGACGCCGACGAAGATCAGGGAGTCCACTTTCTCGTCATGGAGCTTGTGGAAGGGATCAACCTGGCGGCGTTGGTCAAGCGCGACGGGAAGTTGCCGGTGCCTAAAGCCGTTGATTACGTCGTCCAAGCGGCCCGCGGTCTGGAATACGCTCACTCCAAGGGAATCATTCACCGCGACATCAAGCCCGGGAACCTGATCCTCGACAAGCTGGGAGCCGTCAAGATTCTCGATCTGGGACTGGCGCGGCTGGCCGGGAACGGGACAGCGGGCGCTGATCTGACCGACACCGGCAACGTCATGGGGACCATCGACTACGTCTCGCCGGAGCAGGCCTTAAACACAAAATACGCTGATCAGCGGTCGGACATTTACAGCCTGGGCTGCACGCTCTGGTACTTGCTGACGGCTAGGCCTGTTTACGGCGGCCAAACGCCCGTCGAACGGATTCTTGCCCACCGCGACCGTCCCATTCCATCGCTGCGGCGCATTCGTGCTCAAGTTTCGCACGACCTGGATGCCGTGTTCCATAAAATGGTCGCCAAATCGCCCGAGAGACGCTACCAGTCGATTGCCGAGCTGCTCAGCGCGTTAGAACGCTGCGACCCCGTTGCGCGCGACGCGTACGAGCTCGCCGAAACTCCCGCCGGGCCGCAGACTGCGGCCGATCGTCCGACTGCGTTCGCCGCGTCGCAGGACTTGACCCAACCGGGGACGAGATCGAAACCGAGAAACGCCGGGGCGAGCGACCGCCGGTCGTCGAAGACGCGACGATCGGCTGTCGCCCCGCCCGCCCATCCGCCGGGCGCTGCAAGCCGCGCCTCTTCGCGTCACAAGCTGGCGTTGGCCGGAGCGATTGCCGCGGCGGTTGTCATTCTCGCCGCGACGATCATACTGATCGTGAAATCGCTCGAACCCGGGCCCAAGCTGTCTGTCGATACGCCCGAAAAGCCGACGGTTCCCGCGCCCAGGTCGAAACCGCCTATCGCCCGCGCGCCGTTTTCGGCTGATGAGGCACTCGCCCATCAGGCTCGCTGGTCCAAATTCCTGGGCAGCCCTGTGGAAAAGACGAACTCGATCGGCATGAAGCTGGTCCTCATTCCCGCAGGTGAATTTGAGATGGGGACGACTACCGCGGAGCTGAACGAGCTTCTCAAAACGACGAGCAACGCGATCTGGCAGGGGCGATATCGAAGTGAAACGCCTCAACGGCGCGTGGCGATTGAGAGCCCCTTCTACGCCGGGGCCAGTGAAGTCACTCAGGAACAATATGAGCACATGATGGGAAGCAACCCGAGTTGGTTCTCCGCCTCAGGAGACGGAAATGGCCAGTTGCCCGCCGGCGATACCGGTCGCTTGCCTGTCGAACAGGTTTCGTGGCTCGATGCGGTCGCATTTTGCAACAAATTGAGCGCGCAGGAAGGGTTGAGCCTCTGCTACGAGATCGATGGCGACAGGGTTTCGGTTGTCAAAGGAAATGGATATCGACTGCCGAGCGAGTCTGAGTGGGAATACATTTGCCGCGCCGGAACCTCAGGCCCGTTCGCCTTCGCCGCGACAGACGCCGAACCGTCAGGAAACATCTGGCACGATGCCAACAGCCTGGGGACGACGCATTCGGCCGGCGAGGCGCAGGCCAATGCGTTTGGACTCAGCGACTTTAACGGAAACGTCTGGGAATGGTGTCAGGACGCGAGCGCCGAAGGACCTGCCAGCAGCCGGAATCGACAAATTCCGGCGCCGGCTTCTGGCCCGGCGACGCTGCGAGTCGTCCGCGGCGGTTCGTGGAACAACGAGCTCGTCGATTGCCGATCGGCCGTCCGCGGCGAGCATCTGGCCGGATTTCGCGATAACACGATCGGTTTTCGGGTCGTCGTGAGTCCTCCACCGTGATGGATGGTTGTCCCTCTACACGCCGCGATACAAAGGCGGCGAGGGGGGCTCATCGTTTTCGCCGAATTCCCGGTATTGGTCGCTCAACATCTCGCGGCGGTGTTTGACCTGGCGGTCGAACTCGCTCAGCACATCGAGGGCCTTGTCGCGAGACGAGACCAGACCGATGATCAGAAACTGCGTGATCGCCAGTCCATAGCAGGCCCAGCCGACCGCCGGATGCGTCGGAGAGCCGAAAATCACAGACATCAGGGCAAAAACCGATGACGAGCGATCGAGATGTCGAAAGAAGAGACCTTTGCAAAAGGGCCAGAATTGCTCGCGAACGGCCTTGAATCGACGACCTTTGGGGAGCAAGAGCCCGGAAGGCCCCGGGTGGATGATCGAAAACAAAGCCTGGTCGGGCATCGATTCAATGACCCCGACCGCAAACAACAACCGCATTCCCAGCGTGAACCAGACGAATTCGCTCCTCAAATTCTCCAAATACTCTCCAAACACCGCATATTCGACGTTGGCGGTCGCCAGCAGCAATAAGATCGAGCCGCGAACCCATTGCTCGAGATCTTTCGTCAATTCGGTGTCCAGCCGCTGCAGGTGAACGACTCGCCTGAGAAACAGCCGGAACAGCGGAATGGCGATGAATCCCACCAGCAGGCGAATCAACGGGCGAAGAAGCGTGCCCATGCTACTTGTTCCAGTCGATCTGCCGGTAAAGGTCGTGCAGCTTCTGGCCGCGCTTTGGGTTGAGCTGGCTGGCGTGGGCGATTCGCCCCAGAAGGTGAGCGGCAAAATTCGGGTGCCGGCTGTGGTTTTGCGTCGACGGACCGCGCCGGATGCAGTTGGTGAGCACGGCCTTGAGCGCATCGTAATCGCGGCGGGCCATGTTGGGACGGGAGTTCACCACGATTCCCGTCACGGTCTGCCGCTGGTTGCTGCGGATGATCTTCCGCTTGCTTTTATTGAGATCGAACCTCTCGGAACGGACAATTTGGTCGACCAGAGGCAAGAAAACCCACAAACTCTTCAAGAATCGCTCATCACCCGAAAAAGTGAGGTCGTCGGCATAGCGCGTGTAATTGGCCCCAAAGGTTCGAGCCAGTCCCGATAGCCGCAAATCCAGCGGAAATGCCGATAAATTTGCCAATGCGGGCGAGGTGGGTGCTCCTTGCGGCAAGCGCCGGCCGAGATAGGGCTTGAGGTCGGGATTGCCGGTCCCTTGGCGGACGAGGCTGTGAGGCAAGGCGGCGGTTGTCAGACGGCCAAGCCAGACGGCCGCCTCCCGCGCATAACCCAGCGACCTGAATATCGCCACGACGCGGCTGAACGAGACCGTCGGATAAAACTGTTCCAGATCGAGCTTCACCACGACGCGTTGACCGACATGCGGCCTCGCGTTCGAGCAGATCGAGCGTCCCGCGATAAAACCATGGGCCGCCGGATGAGGCGGGACGCGACTTAAGATTTCTGCAAGAATCCGCCGCTGAACGCCTTTGAGCTTCGATTTCGGCGCCTCGATGAGGCGAGCGCCCCCCGAACGCTTGGGAATCCACCGGTAGCAATAATGGGCCGATCGCTCGTCCGCCGGCCGCTCGCCGTCATCGAACCGATGGACGAGCCAGGCCAGTTGCCCGAGCGGAATCTCCAGCCAACCGGCCAATTCCTGCGGATGGCGGAACTTGGGAAGATTGAAGCGATCGAGCCGGCCGTCGTTCTGGTCGTGGCTCAAATCGAGCCAACCGCCGCTGATGCTGGGCCGGGCAAACCGGTACGCCGGACTTTCAACCGTCGAACTCTCTGCGGAATGCTGCCTGGGCCGGTATCGCAACGGAACGAGCTTGACGCGGCGATGCTCGCGGCGAGCGCGCTCTGAGCGATGACGAGGCGCGGCGGCCGCCGCTTGACTCTGTGGGAATCTGCCGAACAAGCGACGCAGCCAATTGAAAAGCATCATGCGCCGCTAATTCGCACCGGTTGGAAAGCTTTCATGCCTTCGAGAGGCCGACAGACCAACTGCAGGACGTGAATTTCTTATATGGACGGTATATAATTTGTACAAAATGCCGGTTTGAAAACATGACCAGCGGGCCGCACAACTCGTTCCTGTGACGGATATGGGATCGGGATCGTCTTCCGATCCAAGTATCCACGTGCGAAATGGGGACAATGCTTCTTCTGCGGGGTAGCCCCGCAGCCGTCGGTTGCGCCGGTCAAGGCGTTTCCGATCGGAGCTTGTGCGACCCCCTGGCCACGTGGCTGCCTATCGTATCGCAGGCGGTGCAGCGGTCAATGGGAATGCGCGGAGCGCTGGAAAGTTGCCTGGGCGAAGCCGGCGCGGCGAAGTGAGTTGCGTCATAAGCGAATTTTTTTTCAATTCCGTAAAAAGTTTATTAAATAATGCTTTACTTGAATTCGATTCTTCTTACAATGCTGCGTAACTGCTGCCAAAGAAAACTCTCGGGAGGCTTTATGCACTGATATGGAAGAGCCCCCTAATTCTTCAATCGTTGCCAGTGCCCGACATGTTGGTCGTGGCGAGTTTCTGAGTCATGCTTTTTACAGCCCGGCGTCGCGGTTTCCGCTGATTGCGAAGTCCGCTCGAGTGCCGCGCGAATCCATCCCGCCAGCGTCGCGAGCCGTTCGCCAAGCTCCCGCTTCCCGTGCACCGTTGAGTGCTTCGGCAGTTTGTTGCCATCATCACGTGTTGACAAGAGGGGTCGCTACCCCGCCTTGATACCCGTTCCTGTGCCGGCAGTCGCTGTTCCGGCTCGTTTTCCGTTGGTCGGGGCAAGGATACCCCGCAGTCGTTCACGGATGTGAGACGTACACGGAATTATTGGATCGGTTTCTTTCGGTGACGCGGTGTTCCGCGCAACCCCTATTTTCAACACCCCTTTGCAGGGAGAACGCCCAAGATGGCAACCGTTCTTGAAAGTGTTTCATCGTCGGAATCTACGACCTCATCGGTCTACCGCTCGGCAGCGCCTGTCGTGTCTTTCGAAGAGGCCGCAGCTCTGGCCGGGCAATTTGGGACTCCGTTGCTGGTGGCCTCGCGCGCCGCACTTTTGCGGAACTACGAGGCGCTGCGTTCGGCGCTCCCCGGCGTCGAGTTTTTCTATGCCGCCAAAGCCAATCCTTCAGAGGCCATCTTGCGGCCGCTGTGCGAAATTGGTTCTTCGGTCGATGTTTGCTCCCCGGGAGAAATGCGGGCGGCTCTTGCCGCCGGATTCACTCCCGAGATGATGATCCATACGCACCCCTGCAAAACCGAGCACAACCTGACCAGTTGCTACGCACAGGGACTGCGGTGGTTCACATTCGACAACGTGAACGAAATTCCCAAATTGGCCCGGCACGCGCCCGACGCAAGCCTGCTGGTCCGGCTGGCGGTTTCTTCGTCGTCGAGCCTGATCAACCTGTCGGCCAAGTTCGGCGCGTTCGAGCCCGACGCGGTTCCGCTGATGCTTGCCGCCCGCGACGCGGGACTGGCGGTTCGCGGCATGTCGTTTCACGTCGGCTCCCAATGCCGATCGCCCGAAGATTTTCATACGGCCCTGGTTCAGGCCCGTAGAATCTGGAACGGTGCGGCCGATGCGGGAATTCCGCTCGAAGTTCTGGATATTGGCGGTGGCATTCCGGCGCCGTACCGCGATTCGGTGCTGACTTTGGACGTTTATTGCCGATCGCTGGCGCGGGCGCTCGACGAGACTTTCGGCGACCTCAACGTTCGCATCATTGCCGAGCCGGGACGCGGGCTGGTCGCCGACACCATGACGCTTGTGACCCGTGTCATCGGAAAGTCGCAACGCGCGGGAACGACGTGGTACATCATCGACGACGGGTTGTACGGCTCGTTCTCCGGTCAGATGTTCGATCATGTCGAGTACCCGCTGGTGGCCAACGGCGACGACCGGGAACTCATGCCCTGCGTCGTCGCCGGACCGACATGCGACTCCAGCGACGTGGTCTCCCGAGACCAGGCATTGCCCGATCTCGACGTGGGCGAACTGCTCCTCGCGCCGACCATGGGAGCCTATACATGCGCCAGCGCATCGAACTTTAACGGCCTGGACCTGGCCAGGATCATCCCTATCGAGTAATTCGCAAGGGCCTTAAGAATCATGAGCACGATTTCCTTTCCTGGACGCATCCTGGTTCTTGGTTACGGCAGCGTGTCGCAGTGCACGTTGCCCCTGATCTTGCGGCACCTGGGGACAAGTCCCGAGCGGATCACCGTTCTCGATTTTGTCGATTGCCGCAAGGCGCTCGCCGGTGAAATGGCGCGCGGCGTGCGCTTCGTGCGCAAGCGGATCACGCCCGAGAACTACGAGCAGGAGCTGGCGACTTATTTGGGTTCCGGCGACCTGCTGATCGACCTCGCGTGGAACATCGACTGCGGGACGCTTCTCGATTTCTGTCGCCGCCACGACGTGATGTACGTCAACACGTCGGTCGAAGTCTGGGATCCCTACTCGGGGATCGAAACGAAAACGCCGCCCGAGCGCACGCTCTACGCGCGGCACATGGCGTTGCGAAAGCTCATTGCGGGCTGGCCGGCCGAATCGCGCCCGACGGCGATTCTCGACCACGGGGCGAACCCGGGCCTGGTGTCGCACTTCACGAAATTGGGGCTGATCGATATCGCTCGCAAGATCATTGCCGAAAAGCCCGATGATCCCCGGCGCGCACTTTTGGAGGAAGCCCTGGCGGCCGGACAGTTCAACCGGCTGGCTCAGGCTGTGCGATTGAGGGTCATTCATGTCAGCGAGCGCGACACGCAGATTTCGAACAAGCGTCGCCGCGGCAACGAATTCGTCAATACCTGGAGCGTCGAGGGGTTTTTCGAAGAGGGAGTCGCTCCGGCCGAGATGGGCTGGGGAACGCACGAACGCAAGCTGCCCCACGACGCCTGGCGGCACACGGCCGGACCGCGCAATCAGATTTGCTTGGAGCGGTTTGGCATGAATGCGTTCGTGCGCTCGCGCGTGCCGTCGAGCGAAATCGTGGGCATGATCATTCGGCACGGCGAGGCGTTCAGCATTTCAGAATTCCTCACGATCAAAGGCCCCAGGGGCAAGGCCATTTACCGGCCGACGGTGCATTACGCCTATCTTCCCTGCGAGTACGCCGTCGCGTCGCTCGACGAGGTCCGCGAGCAGAGTTTTGTGATGCATGAAAAATGGCGGATTATGCGCGACGAAATCGTGTGCGGCTATGACGAGCTGGGGGTGCTGCTGATGGGGCACGATTTCCAATCCTGGTGGTGCGGCACGATTCTCGACATCGACGAGGCGCGGCGGCTCGTCCCGGGGCAAAACGCCACCACGCTGCAAGTCGCCGCGTCGATCGTGTCCGCCGCGGCCTGGATGATCAAAAATCCACGGCGCGGGGTATTGCTCCCCGACGAGCTTCCGCACGAAGAAATCCTGGCGTTGGCCCGCCCCTATTTGGGAAAAGTCATTTCGATCCCCATCGCCTGGACTCCGGTTGAAATCAGCGATGAGGCGTCGGTTATGGGGACGTCCGACGACGTCTGGCAATTCTCGAATTTTCTGCTGGAGCCGATGTCGAGCCACGTCTCTTCCGAAGCCGTCATCGGTCCGCAGCTTCTGAAGGAGTACTGCGATCCGGTGGGACTGCCGGTTTAGCGGTGACCGGGCATGGCCGAAACATGAAAAGAGCTTGATAAGTTCGCGATTCTCCCTTACGATCTGGGGTTGAGCGTCCGAAAACTGTCGAGGCCGGGGCGAAGCGGTCACGCGAATCGTCTGAATCCGAAGGCAGCGAGTAGGCGTGCCCGAAGCGAGTGCATCGGGCGACCCGTTTTGCTTGCAGATACCACGCGCATCACGACGGCCGTGGCAGTGCGGCAGCGGCGGTGGGCCTGGTCGTGCACACACCAGTCCATCGATGGTTCGGTTTCGTGTGTGAAGGAGTGGCTGCGATGCCCGTGGGTAAGATCAAGAAGTTGGTGCAGGAGAAGGGATTTGGATTCATTTCGACTCAGGATGGGGAGGACGTGTTTTTCCATCACAGCGCCGTCGCGAATGGGCAGTTCGAAAACTTGTCGATCGGGCAGTCGGTGGAATTCCAGGTTGACTCGACGCCGAATCCAAAAGGCAAAGGTCCGCGCGCCTCAACGGTGACTCCGGGTTGACGACGCGGCCGCTCGTCGCGACGCGGCATGTCGCAAATACCACACTGTAAATCTCGAAAAAGGGCGGTTCGAAAGAGCCGCACTTCTGTCGTAATCCGCGGCCCATAATTTGCCTTTCTCGAACATTTGCCTCGTCAGAACCACCGACCGCGGGTTCCATGAGCGATTCTTGGATTGACGCTCTCTGGCACCCCTCTTCGGGGTGCCAGCGTGCCATTGCCGATATCCGGGGGTGGTCGCTGCGCGACGACCCCCGGCTAACTATCTTGCACCCCTGATCGGCAACGCCGTTAAGGACTTTGACGAAATGGGTACCCTCGTCCATCGACGAAATTGCCCGGTTTTCCAGGGCTTTCTTATATCACCATATTTTCACAGTACCCAAGGCTCACAAAAACCATGAATAAGATTGCCGAAAT
>DATGKC010000208.1:0-3853 GCA_035294845.1 Planctomycetaceae bacterium
TTCCTCGTGATGGACGTTCTTACGGGCGAATACGAATTCGCCGATGACGATCGAATCGCGTCCCATCGCGTCCTGGCGCGTCATCCAAACGCCCTGCTCTATGGCATTCGAATTGGATCGCCGGCAGCCTACCGCATCGGCGGGTTTGGCGCAGGGCGCACATTGACGATCGCATCGCTTGCTTGAGCTCACCCTTTCACGGAACCAGTTCCAGCCGCACGACGCGTTTTTTTCCCACCCACAGCAATAGCCCCGTTTCAACGGCTATCAGCGCGTTGTAATTGTCGATGCGTTCTTTGTTTTCGCCGAGGTAGGCGCCGCCCTGAGCGATCGCGCGGCGGGCGTCGCTGGTGGTGCTGCACAGCCCTGCCAGCACGATGAGCCTGGCGGCCTGCACTTGCCCGTCCGCCAATTTGCTGCGCGAAATCGAAGCCGTCGTAATGCCCTCGGGCATGCCCTTGCCGCCGATCACGCGCTGCCATTCGGATGCGGCATTTTCCGCTGCGCCCGAATGGTGGTATTCGCCGATCACCGCCTTGGCCAGGGCGATCTTGGCCTCCTTGGGATGGCCGCCGAGAAGTCGATGCACGTCGTCGAGCGGCATATCGGTCAGCAACTCGAAGTACATCGGCATCACGGCATCGGGAAGCTGCATGAATTTTTTCATCATCTCGTAGGGCGATTCGCTGATGCCGATATAGTTCCCGAGGCTCTTGCCCATCCGCCTTTCGCCGTCGAGGCCCACGAGAATCGGCGTCATGACGCCGATCTGCTGGGCGAGCCCTGCGTCGCGCTGCAGGTCGCGGGCCAGCATAAAGCTGTAAAGCTGCTCGGTTCCCCCCAGTTCGACGTCGGCTTTGATTTTCACCGAATCCCAGGCTTGCATCACCGGGTACAGGCACTCGTGCAGAAAAATCGGCTGTTCCGATTGATAGCGCTTCGAAAAATCGTCGCGCGTGAGAAGTTGGGCCACCGTCACCTTGCCGCAGAGTTCGAGCACGTCGAGAAAGCTCATCGTTGAAAACCACTGGCCGTTCGGAATCACTTCGGCCCGCGAGAGATCGACGACCTTGCCCACCTGCGTCAAATAATCGCGGGCGTTCGCTTCGACCTGAGCCTGCGTGAGGCGCGCGCGGGTTTCGTCGCGGCCGCTGGGGTCGCCCACGAGGGCCGTGTAGTTTCCGATAATGATCACCGCCTGGTGGCCCAGCTCCTGGAACTGCCGGATTTTTCTTAAAGGGACCGTGTGTCCCAGATGCACGTCAATGCCGGTCGGGTCGATGCCGTATTTGACGCGCAGAGGCTTTCCCGTCTTGCGGCTCTGTTCGAGCCGCTCGGCAAGCTCGCTTTCGGGAACGATTTTTTCGACCCCGCGGCGAATGACGGCCAACTGCTCGGCCACCGGCGGAAACTGCGACATGATGAAATTCTGATCCAAGCCCTGTAGAGTGACGTTCACACCGGCAAGGGGCACTTTACGCTACGGGCGCTGCAAGTTGCAAATCACGCGCCGCGCGATTTGAGAAGAGAGAACACCTTAGGGTCAACCCATTCATGCAGGCGATTTCCAAACACGTCTCACGCTGTTTTCTGGCAGGCATCGTCGCTCTTTTGCCCATCGGCGGCTTCGTGCTGATGGTCGTTTATCTCGAGGCCACGATCGCCGGCTCGTGGCTCGCCCGCCAGGCCTGGTATTTTCCGGGCCTGGGGCTATTGGCAACCGCTGCCTCAATCTACCTCATTGGCCTGACGGTCTCGACGTTTTTGGGGCGCTGGGCGTGGAAGAAGGTCGATCTCCTGTTCGACAGCCTGCCGGCGCTGGGACGGTTGTATCAGACGCTGAAGCAAATCATCGGTTATGGCGAAGGGAAAGACGCGATCTTCCAACGAGTGGTGTTGATTCGCGGCAGCGAACCGGAGACCTCCGAATTGGGGTTGGTCACGAATGAAACGGCCGACGCGGCCGGTGCGCGCCGATTGATTGTGTTCGTTCCCGGCGCGCCCAATCCCACCGTGGGGCGGCTCGTCGTGATCGACTCAGAGCGAACGATCGCGCTCTCGGTGAGCGTGAGCGATGCGCTCAAGACGCTATTATCGGTGGGGAAGACGCCGTTGTCGTTGTCGCCTGCGGCGCTCAACGCGCGGTCCTCGACGGCCTCTTCAACAGGTACGCTTTGAACGACATTGTCGTGAAGGCGCCGTAGAGCTATCGGCGGCCCGATTCGCGGAGCATCGGTTCCAACTCTTCAACGAAGTCGTTGACGTCTTTGAACTCGCGATAGACCGACGCGAAGCGCACAAAAGCCACCTGATCGACCTCGCGAAGCATGTTGAAGACTCGCTCGCCGATGCAGCGCGATGGGACTTCACGCTCGAAGTTCTGGTAAATGTCGGTCTCGACTTCGCTGATGATCCGCTCGATCTGCTCGTCACTGACCGGCCGCTTGTAACACGCCTTTTCGAGCCCCGAACGGATCTTCTCGCGATCAAACGGCACGCGCGAGCCGTCTTTTTTGATGACTCTCAGCGGCGCTTCTTCGATTTTCTCGTACGTCGTGAACCGCCGCCCGCATTTGCGGCCGAGACATTCCCGCCGACGACGAATCACAAAATCTTCGCTGGCGCGAGAGTCGATGACTTTCGTTTCACTCTGGCGGCAATAAGGACAAAGCATAGAGCGGAATTCGATTGATGGTCAGGCCGTTTTTGCCTGATCCAGCGGCAGCGTTCCGTCCGCCGCATCGGACGCGAGCGCCCAACCCACATACTCTATCCGCCTTGCATCGCGTTGACTAGGCCGGATCGGGAGGACTAAACTCGAACAGCACTCACCCATTCACCAATTCAGCACGCGAAAGCCGTTATGCCGCAAGTCGTTCTCCGTGTCGATGGCGAGGTCCACCACCCGCTGGCATTGTCGTTCGACGATCTGGCGGCAATTCCTGCGGCCGATCAAGTCGCCGACGTCAGCCGATTTCATCCGAAGCGCCAGGGGGACGCCGTCACGTTGGAGGCGCTGCTGGCCAAGGCCGCTCCCCATGCGGCGGCGAACTACCTGACGCTGCACGCCACGGCCGACGACTTTCACGCCAGCGTTCCGCTTGCAGCGGTGCGAGGGGAAGCCGTCGTCGTATATCGTTTCGAGGGAGGGCCATTGCCCGCCAAGAACGGCGGCCCGATTCGCTTTCTGATTCGCAATCCCGCCGCCTGTCACACTGACGAGCTCGACGATTGTGCGAATGTAAAGTTCGTCGACCGGATCGAACTGACCGCCGGAAAGGGCCGCGACAATCGGCCGCACGACGACGCGGCCCATGCCAAACTGCACGGCTCATAATCGCGCGCGAGCGGTGCTTTTAATCTGTACCTGAACTCGCCAGACTTCAGACGACCCGAGGACGCGCCTGGAATTCTTGTGAATTCTTCGATTCGTGGGTAGGGCCTTCGATTTCGCCATTTCAGCGACGGCCATAATAAACCGGGGCCGCTCAGATGTCGCTCGGTGCGTTCGGGTTAGTGAAGCCGCGTAAACTTTTCGAGCGCGAGCAAAATCAATTCTGAATAATCGCCCGAATTGGAACGATTTGTCTTGATTTGCCGCGGGACGCGGTGTTTATATGTGTGACGGCGTGGAATCCCATCGCCGAGCGTGATCTGCACGACGCGCAGATTCGATCTGTGCACGCGTTTGTTCGTTCCTGCGCAAAATTCCGACTCCTCAGGTCTTCCAGATTGAGGTTTCGCCATGTCGACGACGTATTCCAATTGCAATGATTGCGGTTGCCCGGGCGGCGTGCCGCAGCAGTACCAATTGATGCTCGCGGGCATTAAAAACGGCGCTTGCATTTCCTGC
>DATGKC010000209.1:0-4253 GCA_035294845.1 Planctomycetaceae bacterium
CCACGGGGCGGCCGCGATGTTCTCCCTCTTCGACCGCACCACGAGACGATAGTCGAATTGCTTCGGGAAATGTGCGGGCGTGCGAAAACGGCCATTGGCGTCCGATACCAATTGCATCGCCATAAAGATGTTCTCGTCTCGATTAAGCTGCACGACGAGATCGGCGCCGGCAATTGCGACCCCGTCCTGATCGACAACGCGCCCCGTGAACGAGGTGAACTCGAAATTGTCGGTTTGTAGCCGAATGCGACCATCGTCGGCTCCCAACTCAACAGATTTTCCTAACACGACCTGAGCGCGCATCGGTGTGAGCGTGATTTCGGCATCAGGGGGCAAGCCTCGAATGCGAAAATGTCCCGCCGAATCGGTCGTTGCCCACTTGCGAGCATCGACGGCGGCGCCTGCTCCCTTCACTACAGCGCGGGGGCCGGAATCGTGCCAGTTCGCGCCGACACGAACATCGGCCAGAGGTTCCCCTCGCGAATCAATGACGACGCCCTCGAGAGTCCGGCCGCGTGGAAGCTCAAGAGGCTCCAACTCTTCACTCCCGGCGGAAACGCGCGTCTGACCGATCATCCCAACCGCGCGATTGGCGAATTCGTTGGGAATGATGAACTCGTCGGGAAGATCGTAGTTCGTTTGATACGGAACGTCGGGTAAGATCCAGGCTGCGAACCGGCCACTGCGGTCAGTACGAGCGTGAACGATCTGCGTTCGGTGCTGCATACGGACATGGACGCTTGGAATCGGCTGCTGCGTCCCGCGTTCCCGAAGTAATCTCGTGATGCGAGCGGCGCGGCTCATGGGAAATTCAATATTTGCCGTCGTGCCGGCCTTCAGCCGCGGCTCTTCCGCCGGTGGATCGTAGCAATGACCCAGGCCCTCAGGCTCCTCGATAAAGGCGCGAATGGTTCCCTCCGCGATGGCGGGAATCGCGAATCTGCCGTCGCGGTCGGGCCGCACATTCGCGGCACCATAGCGCGCTTCATCCAGGCCATGTTCAGTCGATTCGAGCGTCCCCACGCGAATCTTTACCGCCGAAAGATCGACCCGAGCTCCGGCGGGCAGAACCAGGCGGCCCTTGATCGTTCCAGTGTTTCGCAACGTGAATTCCGTGGGGATTCGGCGACCTTGCACATGGAACCCGTACTGTTGTCGTCCAAGCTTCTCTGTTTCGAATTCCAATTCGACGATGTTCTCTCGTGGAACGAAAAGTGTAAATCGCCCATCGGCATCGCTGTGGACCTTCAAGTGGCGGCGGATCACTTCGGGAATGATTTGATACGAGTGGCCGGCAAACTTCATGGTGTGCGGCGTGACGGTCGCGCCGGCACAGGGAGTGCGGTCGGGATTCCGCAATCGGAATTCGTCCCGCGATTCATTTTCCAATTTGATTTCGACCGGTTCGGAGGGCAGACTTCCCTTAGTCGCCTGGCAGGTGAGCGCCAAACCAGCTTTTCGAACCCAGATCTGGAATTCCGTTCGTTCGCTTTTCACGAACCGATCGACATCGGACGCGAGCGGCGTCAGCTCAAAGCGCCCGTCATTAGACGATTTCCCCTGTGAGATCACCGGGGGTCCGTCGGCCGAGACCATCCCCCATTCTTGGACCGCCAACCAGACGAGGGCATCGCCGACCGGCTCACCATTTGCGTCGATCAACCGCCCCTCTGTCGATGCTGTTACGCCGGTTTCCACGTCGTCGATCGCAGCGTCTTTGTTTCGCGGTCTTTCTTCTCCCGCGCTGCGAGCGAGGGCTGCGTACGCCGAGATTGCAAGCACGATTGCGAGAAAGAGCGGAATAGCTGGCACGCCGCCGATCGAGTGCGCGGCTTCCGGCCGGCTGGCCAATCGGCGAATTCGCTCAAGCAATGAGCCGCCGCTGGCTGCGACGCCCAGTCGCACGGGGAGGTGCCGCTGTTCTTCGAGCCGGGCCAATGTTCGCGCGTAATCGAGCGTGCTGCCGCAGGCTGCCGCGGCGATGTCGTCGCAGCAGTGCTCTCGCATGGCCCGCATTCGTGCCGAAACCCACCACACGGCGGGATGATAAAAGAGGAGCGCCTCGACGCCGCATTGCAGCAAATTGACGAGGTAGTCGTGCCGGCGAATGTGGGCCAGCTCGTGAGCCAAGAGGGCTTCCACCTGGGCGGGCGCCAGTCCCATGAGCGCGCTTGCCGGCAAGAGCACAATGGGCCGCAGCCAGCCGATGACGGTGGGCGCATCGACCAGCGCCGATTCGACCAGCATAACCGGTCGCGCGACGCCCAAGCGGTGCGCGATGCGCACCAGAGCAGCTTGCCAGTCCGCCGCGGCAGGCCGATGCGACCTGGCGATGTTGCGGATCCGCGTCCAGACCAGACAGAGCCGCGACGAAAACAGCGCCACGCCCAGAACCCAGCCGGCCACGAGCCACGGCAGCCAGGGGGCGATCGCCATCTGAACGCGATCGAGAGAGAGAAACGTCAGCGCCGTCCATGAGGAACGCGCATTCGCTTTCGCTGTTTCAGGATGCGGGACATAGCCGGTCGACTCGCGCTCGGTCATAGCCATGTCGATCGGCGGCGTGACGGGTGCGATTAACGCTGAGTCGCGCCCGGGCCCATCAGTCGGCACGCTCGCCGTTGACGCTGGCGCCGGGGCCTTGGTTGCTGCCGCTGCTGTCGCCGTTCCTCTCGACAGCCAGACGATCGTCGCCGGCGGGCAGGCAGCCATGAGCGCCAACACGGCCGTCGATAACGCATAGCCGACTTGCGGCGAACGTCGAAAGAAGCGCAGCATTCCGGCGAGCGCCAGCGCCAAAAGCGCTCCGTGCCAGAGAAAATGGACCAGTGCCCAGCCGAGAATCTCAATCGCGCGAGCATCGATAGCGAAGGCCAGCAGGTTCATATCTGAGCTCCAAATCACGATCAATTGAAAATGACGCACCGATACCGCGGTTATTTGGCATTCCGCTCCAACTCATCCAGCAGCTTTCGAATTTCGGCCAACTCGGCACGAGACGCCTTCTTTGCCGACAGGGCCTGCAATACCAGTTGCGGCGCCGATCCGTTGAAAACCTTTTCGATAAGGTCGCGGACAAAGCGTCGCTGCGTCTGGTGGGCCTGAATGGCCGCGGAGTAGACGTGCGTGCGGGCCGATTCGTCGCGGCGCACGAGTCCTTTTTCCGTCATGATTTGCAGGAACTTGAGGGCCGTGGTATAGCCGGTGCCGCGCTCGCCCACCAGGGCCGCCGTCACATCGCGAACCGTGGAGGGCCCGCGTTCCCAAAGGACGCGGAGAATGGCGAGCTCGGCCTCGGTGGGCATTGGCAATTGGCGCGAGGGCATACAAGAAGGCCTTCCTGAACGGGCGTTTCGAATCACAACAATGATGAACCAGGGCCATTGTCGATGCGCGGCGGCCATCCGAGAGCGACTCTATACGAAGTGCTTCGTAATGTCAACGAAGCGCTTCGTATTTCTGCGCGGAGGGCCGCCCGACTGGCATTGCGAAGCGAGGGCGGCCAGGTTCCGCCAGGAACAAATGGACATGCCATCCGCAGATATTCGGCGCGGCTCACCTCTTCGGCGCGGGTCACACGTTCTCTTGTTCGGCGCGGGTCTCCTGACCCCGCCGCGGGCGCGACCGCAGGTCTCCCGAGCGTGATGACGCCCGGATGGTTGCTGATTGCAGCTCAGCGACGCTCGAGGAGACCTGCGGTCGGCGGCCTGTGGCTCGGTCGGGAGACCGGCCACTACCGCGGTCGGGAGACAGGCTGCAACGAGGTTGTGAGACCGGCAGCTACGCGGGTGACTGAGGGCGTTTCATTCGAACGATCCCAATTGATTCCTGCGAAGCTCGGCCAGCGGATAAAAAGTATCCCGCCAACGCACGCCCCCCTGTTGCAAAATGACGACCGCAGACCGCCACAGCAAAAACAGGAACATCAAAAACATGAGCGGCAGAACGGGCCAAACGGCCGCTCGCCCGCCCACTCGCAGGGCAGTGTGCCCATACGTCGCGTGCAATAGAACCACAGTCGCCAGGTAGGGAATCATGCGGCCATCGCGCCAGAATAAAACACCCATATACGGCGCAAAGAAAACAACGGCCAATATGACGCTGACCACGATCAATTTGCCGATCGAATATTGGACGGCTGCGAAGCTGTTCTTCTCGAGGCCGCGGATCACTCCCCAGAATGAATTCTGCCAGCGAACGCGAACCAGGTCTTCTCCCATCAGCAGTTGCTGGCGGTAGCCGGCTTTTTTCAC
>DATGKC010000210.1:0-5763 GCA_035294845.1 Planctomycetaceae bacterium
CTTGCATGGTGAAATCCAGTCACAGTATAAGGCGGACCCGAAGGAGTTTCTGCCGGTGGAAGATTGGGCATTCCGTACAGAGAAGTTTTGACAAGGCGAGTCACGATGATATCTGTGATGAGGCGGCCAGTATGCCATGAAGTGCCATGGCGCCGTCGTGGGCGCTTATGGTACAAAGGCGCGCCGATTCTATGCCGTCGAGGCGTGATTTCATTGACCATCGTGCTTGTTGGATTGACCGTAGTTCTCTGCGAAGCGGTTTATTCGCAAGAAACGCGGCAACCTCGGGCGCCGGTGTTTAAGCCATTTGACGAGGATCGAGTTGTTCACAGAATTGCGCTTGATCCCACCGGACAAATTCTTGCGTCGGCGGGGTTTCACCGAGTGCGCGTCATTCGAACGGCGATGCAGGAAGCGCTTGGAGACTTCGAACACGAGCCTGCCCCATTTCATATTCGCGCCAACGTCGCTGCCATGAAATTCTCGGCTGATGGAGACACGTTGCTCTCGGTCGGGTGGGACGGACGGCTTCTTCTTTGGTCGGTTTCCGAACGACGAATTCGCCGCGTCATCCGGGAGCCGTGGATCATGGAAGATAGTACCTATGATGCCACGGATGAACCCGTCGTTCGCACTGATCTTCCCTTCGTTCCGTTTGTCTCGGCCGCATTGTGCAAAAACGGTTCCGTCGTCGCGGCCGGAACAATCGACGGAACCGTTCACGTATGGCGCGGCGATACCGGGCGTTATCTTGCGGAGCTCGGAGTTCAGACGAGCCGCAGGCGAGTGCGGAGACTCGAACAGATTTCCGATGCTCACATCGACCGGGAAAAACTTGCGACGCGGCTGGCCAAGACACCTGAACTTGGGACCGAGCTCTCGTCTCCCTTGACGTGCGAGTTTTGGCGAGTTCCAGACCAGGGAAAAGACGACGTGCATGTTGTCGGTCTTAATTCCGATGGAACGAGCGTCGCGTACCTGCATGGTTACGATCTGCGGTTTGTCGACATTGAGACCAAACGCGAGCGGATCGTAATTCAAAACTGCAACGGAGCGACGATGTCTGGCGATCACACAGCCATCGTTTGTTGGCGCATGAAACCAGGAACGGCAACTCTCATCGATGTGGAAGCGCGCCAGCGAGTCAACGAGTTTACTGTGTCGGTCGATGGAGTGTCTCTCTATGGCGTAAAGACGCTGCCAGACTTGCGGCACCTCGTCGCTTCGTGCTCCGACGGGCGCGTTCGTCTCATCGATAGCCGAGGTAATGTCGTCGTCGCGACGTATGCATTTGATGATAAGCCGGAAGGAATCATCGATGATTGGGCTGTATCCGACGATGGGAACGTGTTGGCAGTGCATTGGCGGGACAAGGGGACGCGGATTTGGCATCTTGCCGGTGTGAAGTCGTCGGACTGATTTCAATCGACTTGCCATCAACTACGCTGAAAGCGTTTTGCAGCGCAGACCAGGGTAGCCCGATTTCATCTCCGGGCTGCGACAATCGACTGAGCGGTGGCGTGATGTGCGCCTTGCCGGTCGAGGCGGAGCCTCTGGGGCGGTGCGCTCCAAGGCAGAGCCTTGGAGCGAGAGCGATTGCTTCACTTCGCTTTTTTCGCGGCTGGCGCGGAATCGATTGCGGAGATCGCCTGGCGGACGGCCTGTTCGACGGAAAGTTCATCGAGCTCGGGGATGCGGAAAAATGATTTTGGACGCGCTGGCGGCGATTCGTCGGCGATTTGGGAATTGGGGCGCTTGTTCGCCGCGTCGGTCAGCGCCCGGCGAAGGGCGGGAAGCGCGGAGCCGGCGGCGGGGCCGATTTTTCCGAGGGCCAGCGCGGCCGCCGTGCGGACGTACGAGCTGGCATCGCCCAGGGCCGCCGTCAGAGGGGCGACTGCCTCGCGACGATCGAGCTTCATTCTGGCGATGGCAAGCGCAACTCTGGCCCGGACGATTTCGGCGTCGTCGCCGATGCAGCGCAAAAGCTGCTTGAACACCGCCTGAGAATCCGGGGCAAGCCGCGCCAGCGATTCGAGGGCCCTGCCGCGCACTACGGGGGAGCGCGCGGCCAGTTGAACATGCAGGGCATCGAGCACGCGGCGATCGCGATCCCCGATTTCTCCCAGGGCCACGACGGCCGCGGCGCGGAAAATTGTTTCATCGGACGCATCTGCAACGGTTTCCTGCGGCGGCCGTTCCGGAAGATTGACGAATTTTATGAGCATGGGAATCGCGCTGCGCGCCGCCGGGCCCAGCCGCCCGAGAGCGATTGCGAATGACGTGCGCCGTTTGAAACCCAACTTTCCATCGGCGAGCGACGAGACAAAAGCCGGAATTGGATCGCTGGGAATCGCCTTGAGGCCGGCCCGCTTGAGCGTCCACGCGGCGAATTCCGAAATGTTCTTATCGCGATGTGCAGCCAATGGCATGAGCGCGGGGACCGCTTCCTGTGCCTCTAGGCCCAATGCGTAAAGCGCCTGCAACACCGCTTCGTCGACCGCGTCCTTTTTTCCTCTCAATCGGGGAATCAAGAGCGACACCTGGCAGCGAGCCGCTTCGGGGCAATATTCAACCAGCCATTCTCCCGCGTCAGAAACGAAGCGTCTGTTCGAGTCCAAAACGAACGGCGCCAAGAGGCAGCCGATGTCTTCCGCATCGACGCCGATCGCGAACAGCGTTTTGGCGATCGACATGCGGGAATAATCGTGCCGCAATTCAAAAACGCGGATCAGGTACGGACCGGCGGAAAGCGCCGCTGTGCCCATCGAGCTCAGCACCTGCAGAATTGGATCGAGGCGAGACGGCGTCCACTGGTTGTTGACTTCCGGAGTGTTGTCAAACTCCTTCTGGTCAAGGCGCGCGAGGATGTCGGGAAGCAGTTCGGCCGCCGCAGCGCCCATCGTCCTGGCAGCCACAAGCCCCACGTGGACCCGAGCCGGGTCTTCCGAGTTCAACAGCGTGCGGATTTCACTCGGCTTTGCCATGTTCCATTCGGCGAGCGCCGTGACCGCCTCGATTTGAATGGCGGGGTCGGGGTCGTTCACCAGCTCTCGAACGTTCTGCTCGATTTCCGAATAAGACTGGCTTTGAACCATCGGCGCTCGCAGGATGCGCAGTACGTGGCCGCGGATGGCGGCAATATCATGCCGCAGCATTCCCAACACCAGCTTCGTGGCGCTGGGCCCAATGGCAATGAGCTCCTTGGCGGCAGCTTCGCGGACGCCCTCATCGGCGTCGGCCAGCAGCGGTGCGGTCGCTTCGCCGATTTCATCCGGGTCGCGGCTGACGAAGGCAAACGCGAAAACGGCGTGTTTGCGAACGCCGGCGTCTTCATCGGCAAACCGCTCGCGAATCAGGTCAAGACAGTCGGCCGCATCGGGACCAATTCTTCCCAGTCCGTAAACTGCATAGCCGCGCGATTTGGCGTCATCCGCCTTGAGCGCCTCGACAAGCTCGGGGATCGCTTCGGTGCCGCGTCGGACGAACGCCTCGACGGCGCTCAGACTCTCGACCGGGTTCTTCGCAGGCTCATCGATCGCCTCCGGCAAAGGCTGCTCCTCGGCGGCATCAGGCGAAGGGTGGAGCTCGATCCACAGCAGCACGAACGCGCAAAGGACTGCGGCAATGACGACGCATTGCCCGCCGGTCGGCAGAAGCACGCCGCGCGACGCTCGATGATCGGTCATGGCCGAAACTCCCCAAGGGCCCGCGGTCAGGATTATACAGTGAAATTCACCCCGCCGCACGTGGACGACGCCCGACTCGTTCAATTCGCAATTTGCAATTGCCCTGCAACGTCGGGTGGCGGGGTCAAAGCGACTGCATGACGAAAGACTCCCGCGGCGCGCAAACCTTCGCAGCACCCGTTGCCCTCCGACAGCCGATCGCGAGCGATGGCCCCGTGGGGTGCAAGGTGGACCAAAGCGTTGCTGTTCAACCGCAGTCTCCGGGGCCATCGTTTGCAAGCCTGGAATTGACCTCGCTGCAACGTTTGGTGCACTCCGTTGCAGCGCGAGGTTCGCCTAACTTGCGACACTCTGACCCCGCCACCCGGCCCTTCGACTCGTCCAATTTGCAATTTGCAATTTTCAATGGCCAATTTGCAATTCCCCTGCAACGTCGGGTGGCGGGGTCAGAGCGATTGCATGACTCGACACTTCCGCGGCGCGCAAGCCTTTGCAGCACCCGTTGCTCTCCGAGAGCCGATCGCAAGCGATGGCCCCGTGGGGTGCAAAGTGGACCAAAGCGTCGCGGTTCAACCGCAGTCTCCGGGGCCATCGTTCGCAAGCCTGGAATTGAACTGGCTGCAATGTTTGGTGCTTTCCATCGCAGCGAGACGTTCGCCTAACTTTTGCCACTCTGACCCCGCCACCCAGTCTCCGGGGCAATCGTTTGCAAGCCTGGAATTGACCTGGCTGCAACGTTTGGTGCACTCCGTTGCAGCGCGAGGTTCGCCTAACTCGCGAAACTCTGGCCCCGCCACCCCCCCGTTGCAATTTGCAATTTGCAATTTGCAATGGCAAATTTGCAATTCCCCCCAACCCGGCGATGGTTGACTCAGCCGGCGGCGGCAGGTCTAATAACAAACCGACTGCTCTGTTTTTATTCATGAAGAGACTCTTCGATGAAAGCCGTGAAGCAACCGCGGGCGCTGGCGACGCGAAAAAGGCTGGTCGGCGCCGCCGCACGGCTGCTGGCTCTCAAGGGCTATCACGACACGAAGCTGGAAGAGGTGCTCGCCGCCGCCAACGTCACGACCGGCGCCTTCTTTCATCACTTTCGCAGCAAAGAAGACCTGGCGTTCACGGTCATCGAGCGACACATGGAGAATCGCCGGGGCCTGTTGGACGTGATCGAGCGCGATTTGCCCCAGCGCGGCGGCGATGATCCGCTGGCTTTGGTGTGCCGCAGGCTCGATGCCATCGCCAAAATGATTCGCCAGAGGGGGAACGCCAAGGGGGGCTGCATCATCGGCAACCTGTGCACGGCGCTCAGCGACACGCACGCCGAATTCCGGGAGAAATTGTCGGCCTGTTTCGACGAAATGGCCCGCGAGTTCAAACACAATCTCGATCTGGCCGTCGCGAGGCATCGGTCGAAGCGGCGGGTCGACACCTGGGAATTGGCCCGCTACGCCGTGGCCGTCATCGAAGGGTCGATCATGTTGTCGCGAGCCCACCAGGATCGGCGCATCGTCGACCGCCATTTTGATCATCTCAAAGATTATCTCCGGCAAGCCGTGTCGCCGGGCGGCCGCCCAAGGCAAGCCAAAGCGCGGCGCGCCGGACGATAAAGCACGGAAAATAAAAGACAGGACGATTGGGGACAGGAATATTAACGATGGAACCACGAAACACCCAGCGCGGCCGAAGTCCGCAACCTAAAACGATTCAAAACGACAAGTGACCGCAGATTTCGCGGATACGCGCGGATGTACAAATTGACCCTCGTGGTGTTTATCCGCGCGTATCCGCGAAATCCGCGGTAAAGTCTCTTGGTTTCACAACGGCATGCTCAGTCGCATGAAACGTTTGCAATATCCACCGCGTCACGAATGTTTGCCTCTCACGCGCCGCGAAATGCTGTGCCGCTCGGGGTCGGGCATGGGGGCTTTGGCGCTGGCCAGCGTTGTGGGGGGCGCAAGCGTGCGGGGGGCGCAGGCGGCCGGCCGATTTGAATCGCCGCTGGCGCCCAAGGCGCCCCATTTTCCGGCCCGAGCCAAGCGCGTGATTCACCTGTTCATGGGGGGTGGGCCATCGCATG
>DATGKC010000211.1:0-18985 GCA_035294845.1 Planctomycetaceae bacterium
CGCTCATGCGCGAATGAGGGCGATTTCCGGTTCAGAAAAGGTTCAAAAATGATCTTACCGCGCGTCACAAACGGCCAGGAGCTGTGTGTCGGTTTGTTCCGGATCGCTCTTCTCGCCGGGGCGCTTTGGAGCTCGGCACGCCTTTCCGCAGACGACCGGCTCGGGTTCGACGTAGAGACCGACGTCGTCCATCACGAGCTGAACACGGGTTTCTGCTGTGCGAGACGCTTGGGAGACCTGCGGTCGGGTGGGCGTGTGGTAACGGAATGAGCAAGCGAGGACGCTTGCTCTACGTAGCATAAGCGTCTCGCTTGTGCGCGGGGCAAGGGCTGCGGCTTTGCGCGCAAAGCGTGGGGCCGATGGCGGAGAGACGTTCGGGAGACCTGCGGTCGGGCGGGTGTGGCTCGGTCGGAGACCGGCCACAACTGGTGGAGACCGGCCACAACTGGTGGAGACCGGCCACAAACTGGTGGAGACCGGCCACAAACTGGTGGAGACCGGCCACAACTGGTGGAGGCAGGCTACAACTGGTGGAGGCAGGCCACAACTGGTGGAGACCCGCCACAGCCGGCGGAGACCGGCCACAACTGGAGGCCGGCGACAACTGGCGAAGACCGGGTACAACCTGTCCAGACAGGCCACATCTGGCGGAGGGCGGCCACGGCTGGTGCAGGTCGGCCGACACATTGCCGCGGGTTTCGGAGAAAGCCGCCTACACATCGCGCTGGCATCCGGCGGCGGGAGCGGTCAGAATGCGCCGCATGATCGAGTCGCCGCCCAATGCCACGTCATCCGCTGCGCGCACCGCCTGGCTGATGGTCGCCCTGTTGGTCCCCGTCGCGCTGCTCAATTATCTCGATCGGCAGATGCTGGCCGCCATGAAGTCGTCGATGATGGGCGACGTCCCGGACATCGCCACCAGGGCCAATTGGGGCATCGCGCTGGGAGCGTTCAAGTGGGTCTATGCCATCATGAGCCCCGTCGGCGGATATCTCGCCGATCGCCACAGCCGCCGACATGTGATTGCCGCGAGCCTGTTCATCTGGTCGGCCGTCACCTGGGCGACCGGACACGTCACCTCATTTCACGAGCTGGTTGCGGCGCGAGCGTTGATGGGTATCAGCGAAGCGTTTTACATTCCAGCGGCCCTGGCTCTGATCGCCGATTTTCATTGGGGCGCGACCCGCTCTCGGGCCGTCGGTCTGCATCAGATGGGCATGTACGCCGGAATCGTTCTGGGCGGGTTCGCCGGGTACATCGCCGACGATCCGCGCCTGGGATGGCGATGGGCCTTTAGCGCTTGCGGCCTGGCGGGCGTCTTGTACTCGGTGCCGCTCCTTGCGCTTTTGCGAAATCCGCCGCGCGAGCCAGGCAGCGGCGCGCAGCCGTCGCCGGTGGCGGCAATCGGCGAATTGTTCGGAAACGCCGGCTTCGTGCTGTTGGTCATGTATTTCACGCTGCCGGCGCTGGCCGGCTGGGTCGTGAAAGACTGGATGCCCGACATCTTGAAAGAACAATTCGATTTGGGACAGGGTCAGGCCGGAGTGTCGGCGGTGCTGTATGTGCAACTGGCCTCGCTGGCCGGAGTCGGCATCGGAGGCTGGCTGGCCGATCTCTGGATGCGGCGCTCGCAGCGCGGCCGGATTTTCGTGAGCGCCATCGGCATGTCGTTTTTCCTGCCGGCTCTGTTCGGCGTGGGGAACGCGGCGTCGCTGGGAACGGCCATTGGTTTCTTGATTCTCTTCGGAGCGGGCTGGGGGTTTTTCGATTGCAACAATATGCCGATCTTATGCCAGATCGTGCGCCCGGAGCTCAGAGCCACCGGCTACGGGTTCATGAATCTGGTGAGCATCAGTTGCGGGGGCTTCGCCGACTGGGCGTTCGGCGCCTTGCGCGATCGGCAGGTGCCGCTGAACGTGATCTTCGGCGTGTTCGCCGCCGTGGCATTGGTTTCGGTGGGCATCGTGCTCATGATTCGGCCGCGAGCAGGGGCCGATTGAGCCGGGAAGCAGTACAAAGCGCGTCGTGCACTCATTTCCGTGTGACGTCACCGGGCGCGCTCGGGCAGCGCTTGGGGCGCGGCCGCCGGCGCGGGGGTCGCAGGACGAGACGCCAAGAGGCGCGTCAGAAATAGATAACCCGGGAAAAAATTCGGCTGGGCCACGCTCTCTTTGGCGGCCGGTCGTTTCTGCCCCAGCACCCACAGCCAGAAGAAGCCCTGATTGGCGTCGCAGCCCCAGATTTGACTGTAAGGAATGACCACCGGCGGCTTGCGCCCGAATATTCCCGCGGCGCGATATTCCAGTCCTTCCGGCAAAAACCGCAAACCGGCGGTCCACATCACGGCACGCCCCTGGGAAAACTGGGCTTCCATGCGCTCGGCGATCAACTGGCTGATGACCTCGCGCAGGCGTTCGAGGTCGGCGTCGGCATTTCGCAGGCCCTTCGAATACGTGAGCTTCCTCTGTTTGCCTGCGGACGATGTCGTGAACGTCAACCGGAACATCGTCCCGGTGTAGACGCCCTTGTAGTACTGCGGGACGGCGGAATAGGTGAATGTGTCGACTTGCGTGAACTTCAATTGCTCGGTTCGAAAGAGCCATTTGCGCCTCACGCCATGCTCGTGAACGCGAAATTCGATGCACTGCGAGAGTACGCCGACCAAGACCAGGCCCATGATCAGGACGAGCGGTATGCCCGCCAGCAAGATGCCCAGAGCCCCCTTGAGCACGGCCACGATGGCCAGCGTGGCCAGCAGCACCAAGGTGGCCAGCGGCAAGACCCAGAGCGCGGCGATCGTGCCGCGTCGGGGTTTTCGCTCGAAAAGAATTCGGCCCAGGCCGTCTTCGCGGGCCGAGCCTTCACCCTCGGGGTGCGGCGCGATGCGCTCCTGAAGAATTCGCAGCAGAACCGGCGTATTCGCCGAGCTGACGGGAATTCGCAACACGGGCTCGTCCTGCCCGTGCTTCCAGACGCACACATGATTGTCGAAAATGTCAGCCGCGGCGAGGTCGTTGAAAGATACCGCCTCGCCGGCATGTTTCGATCGCACGACGAGCTCGTTCTGGTTGAGCGTCCAGCCTTCGCCTTCAAAGGGTTCCTGGGCCTCGAGCGCCGCTCGCGCCCGCTCGTAGAGATGCGACAATATGCGATCGACCAGAGCGCCCAGCGGATCGCGCTGGCCGACAGCGAACGCATTGATCAATTTGAGTTGTTGCGCGCCGGACTCGCCTTCCAACCAGACGTCGAACGTCCGGGTCGTGGATTTGAGCACACCGTTGGTGAAATTCGGACGGGTCGAAAGGCTGGCGCAGATGACCTGATCATCGGTGAACCGGCGCTCGCCAAGGCGGTCGCGCACCAGAAATCCGCCGGGCATGGTCTCAATCTGGAAGCGGCTTCGGGCAATGATGATGGCCGACATCCATGCGCTGAACAGTGCGACTCCCCCGGCAATCAGCATTCCACCGGCCGCGCGGTGATTGACGATCAGCAGCATCGCCCCGGCGGAACAGAGAGCTATCCCCGCGCCGATCAGAGCGAGAAACCACCACTCTTTATAGCTGCGTCCGATCTGTACCGGATGATTCATGAAGTCCCTGATGACAAGTCTTGCCGCACTTCCTATCGTGCCACGCCGAGCGTTCGGGATCAAGACGGCCGCCGGTGCGGCTTGCCTGGCAGCGTGTTGAAAAAAGGAGGACAGGCGCCGACTGGGACGATCCATTCGCGAGGATAACCGATGTGCGCCGGAGCCAGTCCGTAACTACTAAAAGTTTGTTTCTTTGCGTGCCGCGAAGATTTTTAGGGCGGTGAATGGAATGAAGAACCGCGGATTTCGCGGATACGCGCGGATAAACACCACAAGGGTCAATTTGTGCATCCGCGCGTATCCGCGAAATCCGCGGTCATTTGTCTTATTTGATCGCTTTGGTTGCGGCTGACGGCCGCGCTGAGTTTTTCAATGGCCGGCCTGGCGATAAGGAGCGAATCGCGTCACGGAGCGATCGCCGTTTCGAGCAGGAGCTGAATCAATTTCTGCACCGTTCCGGGGGCGCTTTTGATCGAGAGATGATTCGCGCGGACTGTAAACACGTTTTCTTCCGGTACGCCTGCCAACATGGCGCGCTCGAGCGACACGCACAAGTCGCCGGAGGAAATCTCCGCCGGAATCAACAGGGAATCGATCGACCGTCTCACGGTCCGGGCGAGGACCGGCGATCTCACCGCCTCGTCAGATCGGCCCCGCAGCACGTTTCGCGCCGCGTCAATTGCCGCGGCCAAGAGCGCCCCCTGAGCCGGATGCAAGACCCATCCCCGGAAGACGTAATATCGCGGATAAATGCGCTCATGCAATTGTTCGTCCACTCGTTTTACGGCAACACGCTTGCCGTCGATAGCGACGATTTCGCGGCGATGCCGCAGCCGGTCTAGAAACAGGCTGGCGGGATCGAGGTCGCGCGCAATTTGGCCGTCGCCGTCGAGAATCGTTTTCTCCAGCGCCTCGGGATATCCAAATTTCAGGCTCCTGAGGAAATGCGCCGTCTCGAGCAGCAATCGGAGCCGCGCCAGGTCGCTTCCGCCATGCGGCGTTCCCTGGAAAATGGCGCGGCGAAGTTCGCCCTCTTTGACCTCGGCGTAGTAGCGAAATACCAGTCCCCCTGCGCTGTGGCAAACGAAATCGACATTGCCGCACCCGGCGCAGACGCGGCGAAGCTCGCTCGTCAGGAATTCGCCGGAACGCGCGAGGCTCTGGTCGTTCGGGTACCGAAATTCGAGCAATTCGATCGATGCGGCTTGCTGCTCCCGAATCATTTGCCTCATCACCGCTCGATGCGCGCCGGAGCCGCTTTCCATGCCGTGCACGAACACCACCGCGCGATCGCCGGCGCCGATAGACATCTCGGCCGCCTTGTGAAATTTCTCCTCTTCGCGATCAAACGCAAACAGGCCGTAGTCGGCCGGCGCGTCCGGCTCTCCCGAAAGCTCCATTTGCAGCCGCTTGAGCCGTAAAAATGGATCGAGATTCAACGCTCCGTCGGCCTGGGCGGTTGCGAGCGCGCGCTGGGCACGAGCTCGAGGCGCAGGCGGCTCTTTCAAGTCCGGGCGAACCTTGAGGCATTCCCATCGCAGCGCATCGAGAACGCGATCGGAATTGAGGCCGGCGTTGCGGCAGAGCTGCAAGGCGAATAAATCGGCCTCAAATTCCTGCGCGGGAGTGTACAAAAATCTGGCGAGCGCCGTCGCGGCGGCAAGGCTCGTCTGCAACAGACGCCGTGCCGATTCGCGTTCGATCTTGTCGCTGATTCCCGTTTGCAGTTCCTCTTCAAAAAGCGCCAACTCCAAGCCGCGCCGGCAATGTCCGAGCACCATGTGCCCGATCTCTCGCGCCAGAACGAAGGCCAACATGTCCCGGCCGCGAACGTTGTCTTCCAGCAGACAGTCCAGCAGCGGCGCCGTCACCGACAGATATCCGCCGCCGAAGCTGAACGCCTGGGCTTGCGGCTCGTCGACAAGCGTGAGCGAGAACTTGTATTCGCCCGGCGCAAGGGATTCGGGAAGCGCACCGGCCAGAAATTGCAGCAACTCGTCGGCTTCCTTCGCCGTCGGAATTATCTTTCGCCCGGCGGTCATTTCGGCGTACAGCGCTTGGGCGCGCTCGACTTCCTCCGCGGCCGTCAGCGGCGCTCGTGAGATGAGCCAGGAAATCAGATCGCCGTGAATCCCGGCTCTCTTTTCGAGATGCGACTCAGGCGGCGCTTGGGCCGCCGTTCGGTCGATCCGGCGGACGACCTCGTCGTTCAGGTCCGACGGTTTGACGCTTACCTCGTCGGCGATCGTCGCCGCCGTCGTCAGCAGACAATATACGACAACCGCCAGACCGCAACGCCAGAATTTCGGCATCGGCTCTCTCCTTGCGGGAGCGCACAGACTACATCGAATTGTCGGCCGCTGTCGGCGAGCGGTCAAGCCAAGCACGATTCTTGCGCTGATGCAGCCATGAACAATTCCCCCTCACCGTCCACGGGGAGGGTCGGGGTGGGGGTTTTCGTTTGTTGACGATCAACGATCGACGATTGTGTGCACCGTAACGCGCAGACACCCCCCCTCAATCCCCCCGTGAACGGGGGGAGGCGGCGCGTTGCCGGTTTCATGATTCAAGCGCAAGAGGCATTCGGCGCTGCCAGCGGGCGCGGAAAATGGGCAAGCCCAGTTTCCGTTTCTTGCGTTCGAAGCTCGTGTGGTAGTCCATATCGTGCAGTGCCGCGCGCTCTTCGAGCGGCGAGAGCGGGGCGAACGCCGAATTCGCGGCGACCAGTGCGGTGATCGCGGCGAAATATTCCTCGACATCGGTCCAGGCGTGAAGCAGGCCTCCCGGCTGGATAACACGGGCAGCCTGGATGAGAAAATCGGCGTTGAAGATGCGCCGCTTTTTGTGCCTGCGCTTCCACCACGGGTCGGGAAAATAGACGTGCAGAGCCGTCGCCGCGGCGTCTTCCAAATACTGCCGCATCACGATGCGCGCATCGGCGCCGAGCACGCGCACGTTGGTCAAAGCGCGTTTCTGGAGTCGCCGCGCCCCGCGCCGGGCTTCCTTGAAATCATATTCCACTCCGAGAAAATTTGTCGCCGGGCGCGAGAGACCCGCATTCACAAGAAACAGCCCGCGGCCTGACCCGATTTCGATCTCCACCGGTCGCTCGTTTCCAAAGAACGACGCCAGGTTGAGCGGCGGAGGCGGGACATCGTGCAACGTGAGAAAGTAGGGTCGCAAATCATCCGGCGGCCCTTTCGCTTCGTTCGTCATCGCTCGCGCGTCACTCTTCGCGCCTTGGCGCACGACGCCCCAACTGGCATTAGTTCCCAAGATTCATTCCCAGGTCGCGCGTGATCGGCACGCCGAGCATACTGCCGGTGAAGACGAGCTGATTTTTGACGATGCCCTGAAAATCGAACTTCGCGCGGCGGTTGGGACGCAGGTCGGTGAGGCGCGCCATGAGCACCAGCCGGCAATTGGGAAAGACGGGGGCACGAAAGCGAATTTCATCCATGCCGCCGAACCCCACGAAGTCCCCCCCCAGCAGTTTATATTTGCGGGCATAGAATCCCGCGAGTTGTGCGGCCGCCTCGCACATCACCACGCCCGGCATCAACGGAAAACCGGGCATGTGCCCGGGAACCCAGAATTCGTCTTCGGTGATGTCCTTATATCCGACCACGCCGTGATTGACCGTATCCACGTACACGATGGCCGTAAGCTGTTCCATCTGGTTGCGCTGCGGATTGACGCGGCGGATGGCCTCGATGTCGAACACCGGACGGCTGAAATCGAGCGAGTTGAGATCGTAAAGCGGAGGGGGAGGCATGGGAAAAGCCGGATTTCATGCAACATCGGCGCGGCTGAGGAGTTTCGAACCGGCGGCTCAAATCGGCCCGCAGCCTCGCGCGTCAGTCAGTCTTCACTATTTGACGTATTTGCCTGAGGTCGGTCAAGATGCGGTCGGGCCGCAGCTCCGGATCGTTGACTTCGGCGGGACTTGCCACAAGACTCGCGGCGTCGCCCGCATAGAGGGCGGTGCGCATGCCCAGCTTTCTGGCTGGGGCGAGCTCTTCCTTTAATGCCGGAGCGACGTGGAGCACTTCCTCGGCCGCGATTCCGAGCTTTTCGAGCCGCGCCAGACACGCCTCGAAGAGTGTCGCCGCCGGTTGCCTCACGCCGAATTGAAACGACAAGCTGACGCAACCCCTGGTGAACAGCTTATTGAGTGCGGGGACTGGGCCTTCTGCGGCCAGCGCGCGAGCCAGTTGCATGAGCGTGAAGCATTGGCCATTGGCGATCAGGCCTTGCTCGAGGCCGGCCTGACGCACGTGCGAGAGCGCCATTAGCGCGTTGGGAGCAGGGCCGACTCCTTGCAGAGCCGAATGAAAGAACCAGGCGATTTTTTGAGTGAACTCGTCGATGGGACCGTAGAATTCCTCGTCCCATTCGAAACCTTTTTTTTCGAGACGTTCGACGAGCACTTGCCAGACGTGTGCCGAATCGACTTCGGGAGGTTCTCCCGCGCGAGGGCTGGCCGCAAGGCGCTTGGCTTCGACCAGGCCTTTGTACTGCTGAAACATATATTCCCAGGGGGCGCCGGGTTTGCGCGACATGCTGTTCCACATGTTGAACTCGTGGATCGTCTTGTCGAGCGCCACCTCCATGCACAACGGGTCGGGATGCAGGAATTCCAACCGGCCCTCGGAGATCGCCAGCAGCGTTCCATAGACGCCCCACGTAACGGCTCGAACGTTTTCAAGCGGCTTAAGATAGGGGGTGGCCTTGGCGGCGGCCGGCTGCGGCGGCGCGGGCCAGAGGAGCTTCCGGTCGTCCAGCCACTCGCTATACTCTTCGAGGGTCCTGGCCATCTGCGGTTTTTTCGATCGTTCCGTGTTCTAGCGCCGAAACACGCCCTTCATGCGATCGGTCAACCGCGGGCGCGGATTCGAAATTGTGGGCGCCGCCGCCGGCTGCGACAAAAGAAGCTGTCCCCAGTAACCGTCCAGCAATCGCTGGCAATCGGCGTACCGCGCCTCCTCCCATGCCAGCTTGACCGATGACAGCGTCTTCGTCAACTGGCGAATTTCGTCGCCGCTGAATGCTTGCCCATCGACTTCGACGTCATCGATCCATAACTTGCAGCGATCGACCGGTTGGACGTGCAGACGCGCGTCTTGCATTGCACCCGCCGGCATCGAATCGACGCGGAACACGTATTTCTTCCAGTTCTTCCCCACTTCGACGACTTCCTCTCGGTGGAAGGCTTGGGCGTCGATTTTTGCGTCGAACATGATCTTCACTCGCGACTGCGGCTTGCTGCTTCGCAACCACAGCGACATCCGCACGAACCGGCTTCCGTCGAGGAATAGCTCGGGGCTGGCCAACAGCGGATGAATCCCTTCGGCAGAAAGCACCAGTGAGCGCTGCCCCGAGCGCGGGTTCTCGTCGTCGAGCGACCAGGAAGCGTTTCTCACCGGCAGGTCCCAACCGGGAAGCTCCGTGGCGCCCGATGCCGCGTGCTCGAAACCGGGGTTTGTCAGGGCAGTCGGGGTCCCACGCGAAAGGCCGGCCACTGCGTTCATTCTGGCGCTCAGTCGGTCGATGCGGCTTTGAACGCCGGCCAGAAGGCCTTCGCTTAAGGCGAGCTGCGTGTCGAGCACTTCCACGCCCGGCTGGTCAAGACGGCAGGCGAACAGGCTGTGACCGGCCAATTCCACTTCCAACCGGCTCGTATTTCCAGCCACTGCGCTCAAAGGGATTGCCTGGGCATTTCCAATCACGCGGCAAGTCGTCGTTGCCGGGCAATCCAGCACCAGGACCACCATCGCCGCCAATGATGAATCGTTGACGGCATACAGCCAGGTCGCGTTGTCACGCTGCGCAGCCCGAACGACGACCGGCTGAATCTGCGGGCCCGACAAGCGGAATGGCATATTCGGCAGTTTCGCGATCGTCGTTGCAATTCGCCGCGCCGGATCGTCGGCGCCCATCGTGATCATCCAATTGGCATCGAAAATGGTCTGGGCATCCAACGTTGCCAACAAATGGGCGAATTGCTGAGCCTGCACATCGGCGTCAGGCGCCAATTGCAAGCCCGGAAATCGCTGGGCCGAGCCACCCGCCGGCAGCGATTCGATGCGCCCTGCATCTAATCCCCCGGGGGTCATGGAAAGCAGTCCGCCCGAACTGCCCGTGCGGTACAAGGCGTCGATTGCCGGACTGCTGTTGAGCGTTGCCAGCGCTGCCTGGTCCAACAGATCGGCCGCGTTGTTTTGAATCAGGGGGCGCAAAACGGTCACGCGGCGGTCGGCGGCGTAAGCCGGTTGCGAAAAATCGAGCCCCTGGGCCAGCAGCGCTTGCGCCGGACCTCCGCCAGTCCGCACGATTTCGACAGCCGCTGCTTCGAAATCGGTCGCTCCCAATGGTGCCAGATGTCCGGAAAAGACGACTCTTGCCTCGGGATTGGCCGCGACGACGACTTCGGCGAGCTTTCGATGAAACCGGGCAATTTCGCCGCAGCGAAAGCGCTGCCACTCGCGGCGGGCGGTGGTCGTCAAAAAGTGATGTGCGGCGGCGGGACCATGCGGCACCTGCATGCGCGTCGCCTGCTCGAAACGGCGAATCGTATCGGAATCATATCCCCAATGGTTTCCCGGCAACTGCAAGAACGAATTCGGGCTCAACTGGAAGGCCACGCCCGCGAGCGACGGATGCGAAGAATATCGCTCGAGCAGCTCGCTCAGCACGTCGAACACCGCCTGTTGAACTCGCGGATCGAGAGCGTTGTAATGCGGGGCTGCCCCAGGCCCATTGCAGGGCGCCTGGTCGCAGGTGCGGCCATCGCCGTCGATCAATGCCAGGCCGGCCGGCAATTCGTCATGTTTCCCGCGCAGCCGCTCGATGGCCGCGAGCGGTGCGTCAAATTGTAGTTCAGGGACGAGCGCCAGCCCTTCGCGGTCGAATAGCCTGAACAAGAGCTCGAGCGCGTCTTTCGGAACAGGATCCTGACCGGATGACGCCGCCCGGCCGTTGTCGAACCGCAAACTGGGTTCGATCAGCGTGCTGGGATAGATGGTTGCTCCCTCGGCAAGAACGGCCAGCATGAGCGCGGTGTGCTGCCGATTTCGCAGGAACTCGGTCAGGCGCCGCCCAGCCAAGAAAAATGTCTGCCAATCGTCGACGAGATGCCGCTCGGATGAATCGAAGACTCGCGGGCCGTCGAATGGGCGCGCGAACCCGGGGGTGTGCAGGTATTGACCGACGAGGCGCGCAGCTCGCGGCGGGAAATTGCGCTGCGGTTCGACACCAAGCCGCCTGGTCGGCCGGTTCGCGGCGGAATGTTCAGGCCATTCGTAGACCTCAACTCGTGAAATCTCCACCGGACGAGCCGCGCGCGGGCTGGCGACAAGCACGGCCGGTTCGCGATCCGGAGGCCAGAACATCTGCCGATACACGCGCGATTCGCCGGGCGCTTCAGATGGGAACGTCGCGCCGGCAACCATGCCCCCCAGCCCGGCAGGCATGAATTGACCTTGGGCATCCTTTTCCAAGACGCAAATGGCGCGACTCTTGTCGATGTCCGACGACAAAGTCAGCTCGACGAAATGCGGTCGGCCGGGATGCGAAACGTGCAAACGGTAAGCCGTCACACTCAACTCTTCCTCGTCGGCCTCATTCCCGCGTTCGTTCGTTCGGCGAGTGAATTTCAGCATTCGCGACAGCGAATGCCCGAGTCTTTGTCGAGGCGAATCGAGCGAGACTTTGCGGAACATTCCGGCCGCTTCCGGCTCAAACGAGTCGACGAGTTGCGGCGTCTCCAGTTGTTCCGAGATTTCGCTCGCGCGTTTGGATTCGACGACCGCCAGTTGCACGACCCGTTCGGAATCAGGAAATCCCCGTCCGGTGGCCGACAGGCGCAAGTCGTAGACTCCCTCGTCGCGGGGCAGACGCAGCTCGAGCGGAAATTGTGAGGGTTTGGTCGCGTTGACCAGCGCGGAGACCGACGCCGAACCGTCGGCCACAGCTCGGGTATGCCCCGCCGGAACCAGCTTCCATTTGAGGGACGCCTTCACTCGTTTTTCATGCGTGTCGCGCGGCTCGAGAAAATTGAGCACAATCGTGGCCCTAAAGAGTTCTTCCGGGCCGAAGACAAGATGCGACCGGTCGATGTTCACCGCAAGCGCGTCACCCGGCGCGCGCCGAATGACGGCACGCACCTGATCGGCCTGTGCCGTTTCCGTTCTCGTTTTCTTGAAGCATTCGGCCAGCGGCATTTGAAACTTGAGTGCCGAATCGTCGCCGCGTTCGCCTTTCAGCTCAAATTCGATGTCCGCATCGGCCGGCGCGGTGACAGAAACGTCGAAGCCATCGCCGGTTCGAGGCGAACGCCGCCGAACAGAAAGCATGCCGCCTTTGATCTGGATTGTTCCGGCATCATCGGCTGCCGAGCCCAGCGACTGAGCCCGGTCGAATCGCCCCGGGGCGATTTCGAGCCGAACTGTCGAAATCTGCGGCTCGGGGACCGACCATTCGACTCGCACGCGGACCGTCACCATGCGCGGCTTGGCTTGGTCGTCGCGCCCCAGACAGACCGACGCCGGCGCCACAGCCAATAGTAGCGTGGCCAGCAACCGTGCAACGATCGACAACCGTTCGCACGACGTCTTGTCTGCGAAGAAATGCACTCGTGAGTCGATGCGCGGCGTGAGCTGCGCCAGGCCCAAATGGGGGAAAACAGTCCCCAAGTGTGACGAAGGCGCCGCTTGAGCCGCGTCTCTAACGGATTTGGATTTTGAAACGAGAGAATTTGAGGTGGCGGATTATATAAACTCAAAGAAAACGACCAAGATCAATTTTTGTGTTGGCGACGGGGGGGCGCACGACAGGGTTTGGTAGCCGCGACCTTCCTTCGTAGCGGAATTCGTGAGAATTCCGACTCCCTGGAATTCCGACTCCTTCGGGCGATTCACCGGAATTCTCACGAATTCCGCTACGAAAATCCCTTCGCCACCAGACCACGTCGTGCACTCCGTTGGAGATAGCAACGAGTTTTCCACAGTTCCCCAAGAGGGCGGCCTGGGCTAAATTATGGCGACCATGCCTAGCCTGCCTGAACTACCGCGGCGACCGTTGACGGTCTACAAAATCGGCGGGAGCGTATGTGACGTGCCACAATTGCCGCGAGTGATTGAGCGGTTGCTCGAGCAGCGGAAAACCGACGCGTTGCTCATCGCCGGAGGGGGGGCAGCCGCCGACGTCATTCGCGAATGGGACCGCGTACACTGCCTGGGAAACGACGCGGCCCACGAGCTGGCCCTCGAGGCCATGATGCTCAGCACGTCGCTTTTGGCGCGGTTATTCCCCAAAGCGCGATTGGTTCGCAGCGAACAGCAGGTGCGGATGGCCGCTGACGACGGCAAGCTCGCGCTCTTGTGCGCCGGCTGCTTCATCAAAGCAGCCGAGGCCGGCGGGCATGCGCCGCTGGAACGATCGTGGCAAGTGACCAGCGACTCGATTGCCGCATGGACTGCCAAGGTTCTTGCCGTAAGCGAGCTTGTGCTCGTTAAGTCGATCGATGCGCCGCGAGGATTAACCCTCGCCGACGCGTCCCAGGCAGGCCTCGTCGACGAGCGCTTTCCCGAGATGGCCTGCGATCTTCCAGCGATCGGTTGGGCCAATGCTCGCGACGAACGGCCGCAAATTGTGGCCTGGCGAACTTTAAGTCCCGGCGAACTCAACGTTTCCGCAGGTTCCTCAACGTCGAGGTGAACTTTGTCCATCAGTTATGCCATTGCACCGCTGGCCGGCTGGCTGGCCGCCGGCACGCTCAAGTCGGTCATCAATTCGATCAAGGCCCGCGAACTGCGACTCGACCTGTTCGGCTACGGGGGACTTCCCAGCACGCACACGACCATTGTGTGCACGACCGCAACGCTGATCGGGCTGCTCGAAAAGCCAACGAGCCCGGCATTTGCTGTGGCGACCACCGTCGCGGTTTTGGTGATGATGGACGCGGTGCACTTGCGGCGGTGGGTGGGGCAGCATGCCACGGCACTCAACCTGTTGCGGGCCAGCGAGCCCGATTTTCTGCCCTTCCAGGAGCGCGTCGGACACCGCCCGTGGGAAATCACCGCCGGGTTGCTGCTGGGCGTGGCCTGCGCCTTCTTGCTTTATTGGACGATTGCCTGAGTCGTCATTCGGCCGCGATCCGCGCCAAATGCAAGAGCGTCTTATGACCCGATTCGACCGTCTCTTGCCGCACGAGGCGGCGGGCCGAGTCGTACCAGACGTCGACGGCGACGTCGCCGGTGATGCGATAGTGAATGCAGGTCTTTTTCTTGCCGGCCACCGTAAGGGTCTCTTCGCCGATTCGTGTCATTTCTCCGCGCAGCTTCTGTCCCTTGTCCGAGTCGATCAGCGCCACGCTGAGGGCCGGCGCCGGGCGGGCCTGTCCATTCGATTTTTCGGGCGCCACGATCTTCGATCGGGGCTCGTGTCGTTCGGCCAGATGTTCAGGAAGCCGCCAGTACGACGTCGCCCATGCGTCCGGATCGGCTTCTAACGTCTTGCCGTTGACCGTCACCCGCACGCCCTTTTGGTGGGCGCTGGCCTTGACGAGATACTGCGTGCCGTTGTAGTCGGCCTTGTTCTCAAGCTCGGCAAGTCGGCCGTCTTTCCAAACTTCGGTCCCCACCGAGGAATAGCGGTATTCATAGACGACATAGTTGAACCGCAACAGCGCCTCGATGCGCACGGTATCGGCGCCGTCATGGCGGCGGCCGATTTGCATCGTGCATTTCCCGCGCTCTTTGCCGTCGACCGAGACTTTGAATTCCCGCGTCTCGCGCTCTCCCGTCGCGCGCTCGGCGGCTGCCGCGCCCGACCAGCCGAGACAGGCCATTGCGATCGCCGGCCACACGGCAGCTCGCCACGCTATGCGGTTTGGAATTTCTGACACGTCGGTTGCTCCGCTGGGACTCACGATTGTCGTTGAACGTCGGCGAGTGCCAATTTGGATCTCGCGGCGGGACGATACCGCAATGGCCCCGTTCAGCCAAGGGGAAAAAACCTCACGGCCGCGCAAAAAAATTCTTGGCAGATTATTCACTCCGAGTATATGCATGCGTATTGTTCGATTTGTTGTGCCTCGCCGTGATCAAATCGACCGAAGTCATGATTCAGAAAGATTGACGGGTCGGCCGATAGAAATTCGAAGCATCGCGGGCTACACGCGTGGCTCGTAGAGAATTTCGCGTTTGTTCGAGCCAGGTTCGTAAAGCACAAGGCCCCCCTCGCGATCATTGACGCGCACGACGCAATCGGGTCGTCCCTTCCATTGGCGATCAAGAATCGCCTCGAGCGCCTGAACGGCGGCGACGGTTTGGCGATCGGCCCAGAGACCGTTGTAGGCGAGCTTATCGACTTGCGCCAGGCGCTCGCTGCGCGCATCGGGCCGACCGCCGAACTCGACGAACGCCACTTCGCGCACGAATCGTTCGAGCACCTCGACGCCGTACCCGCGCTGCGATCGCTCGCCCCACGGTTCGAGGAACTTCGCGCTGTAATGGTTGTTGAGCGTGGTTTTGATCGTCGCCGGCGTCTGGCCTTCGATCGTGCATTCGACGCCGCGCTTCCGGGAGTGACCGTTCCAGACGCCATTGTCAAACCGGAATTGCACCTCTTGCTCGACATAGCCGGGGAAGTTGTCGGGCGTCACCCAGGAGGTATGGATGTCGAACGCGGCTTCGCGAGGATGAGGCTCGGCCGGGTATTCATAGATGAGGCGCATCTGGCAACTGTCCCAGGTGGGTCCGTCGGTGCGACCGACGATTCCACGCTGTCCGCTCGCCATAATCGTCTTGAGACGCCCGCCGAACGTGAAGTCGATCAGCTTGATGTAGTGGACGGCGACGTACGTGCCCGGATTGCGACCGGCGATCCATTCGGCGAATTGGCTCCCCGAGATGCTGCGCGGCTCCAAGAGCGAGCAGTAGCCGTTGTTGACGTGTCTCAGCACATTGTCGGCGACAAACGTTCGAAGTTTTTTATGGTCGGGATCGAGCAGCTTGTGGTATACGACTTTGGCCAGCACCTGGTGACGCCGCGCAACGGCCGTCAACTCGTCGAGCTGCGAGAGCGAAAGGACCGACGGCTTCTCGACGAGCAAGTGCACGCCGGACGAGAGAATTTGGCGGGCCGCCTCGAAATGCCGGTCATCCGGAGTGGCGACGCAGGCGAAATTGAACTTCGAATTCACCATCCGCGCGACGGCGTCATCGCCGGTAAAGCTCTCAAAGGCGGCGATCTTGTCGCCGGCCGACCGGCGATAGGCTTCGGCGCGAATGCCCGTCCGCGAAGCGACCGCCGCGAGCGGCGCCTCGACAAAACCGAACCGCCTGTCGTAGAGCCCCTCGGCATGCAGCCGCTCGAAAAATGGCCGATATGTATCGTCGAAGATCATTCCCGTGCCGACCATTCCGGCGCGAAGGACGTTCGACTGCTGTGACGAAACGCTGGGAGCGCTCATGCGGGCCAGTGTAAGTGGGCAGCCGATTCGATTCCAGCCGATCGCCGCGAATCGCAGTTTTCGGCGGGTGTCGACAAGGGCTTGCCAACGTTCGAATTTCCTCTCACCATACGTTCATGAAGCCTGATGCTGCGGAATTCAAGAGGCTCTTGGCCGGAGAAGCCGATTCAGACGGCGGCGCGGCGCTCTTGGCGCCGGTTGGATTTGCCGATGCGGGGGCCGCGCTGGAGCGGCTGCGCCGCATCGGCGGCCAGGGAGAACGAGCGAGCCTGCTGGCCGATTGTCTTCCCGGCCTGCTCCTGGCGCTTTCCGACACGGCGCAGCCCGATCAGGCGCTGGTCAATTTCGAGCGCTTCGCCCAGAGCGTGTCCGACCGCAGCGCGCTGTTCCGGAACTTGCGCGACAATCCGCGGGCCGTCGAAATTCTGGTGCGGCTCTTTGTCGGCAGCCAGTTTCTTACGGAGATTCTGCTGTGCAGTCCGGGGCATCTCGATCGGCTGACGCAGCACAAACGCCTGGCCGAGCTCAAGAGCGTGCAACAGCTTCATATTGAGGCCGAGGGCGCGATGCGCACCGTCGACGATCCCGAAGAGCAGCTCAACGCGCTGCGCCGGTTTCACCGATGGGAGCTGCTGCGGATCGGGATTTGCGATTTTTTCGGCCTCTTCGACCTGCGGCGGGTGACGGTGCAGCTCTCGCTGCTGGCCGATGCCATGGTGCAAACATGCCTCGATCACGCCTATTCGCAGTTGCGCATTTCGCCGAACGGTTTTGCCGTGGTCGCCATGGGAAAATTGGGAGGCGAGGAGCTCAATTACAGCTCGGACATCGACCTGTTGTTCCTGGCCGACGCAAATTCGCCGGCCCATTGGCGCACGGGTCAGCGGTTGATCAAGTCGCTGACGAGCATGTCGGAGGCCGGCTTCATGTATCGTGTCGATATGCGGCTAAGGCCCTGGGGCCGCTCGGGCGAGCTCGTCTCATCGGTCGACAGCCATCTGGAGTATCTCACGAATCACGCCCAGTTGTGGGAAAAACAGGCGCTGCTCAAAGCGCGGGTCATCGCCGGCGACATGAGCGTCGGCCGCGATTTTTTGAAACGAGCCGAGCATCACCTGTTCAATACGCCGTCCGACGCGGTGCGCGAGAGCATTCGCACGATGAAGCAGAAGATCGAAGCGGGCCTCGTCAAGACCGGCCGGACTTGGGGCGAAGTCAAGCTGGGCGAAGGTTCGATTCGCGACGTCGAATTCGTCGCGCAATATCTGCAATTGATCCACGGAGGCAAGCAACCTGCAGTCCGCAGTTTCAACACGCTCGACGCGCTGGTGCGGCTGGCCGATTGCGGATTTCTGCATGCCGACGAATACCGCTTGCTCACCGACGGGTATGTTTTTCTGCGAACGATCGAGCACGCGCTGCAACTGGTGCACAATAAGCAAACGCATGAGCTGCCGCAGGACGAATCAGAGCTCACCTACCTGGCCCGTCGGCTCGACTTCGGAACGGCCGCGCACTTCCTGGCGCATTACAAGCAGCGCGGCGAAGGAGTGCGCCGCGTTTACGAGCGCTACCTCGGGAACCGCGATAAAGCGCACCAGTATGAAGAACCACCTGATAATCCTGGGCTCAAGAAGCATCTGGCGCGTCTGGAACGGGAATATTCCGCGACGTTCAGCGAGCCCGATATCGAACAGCACGCGCGATTGGCCGAGCGAATCAGCGACGACGATCCCGTCGTGGTCGAAGCCGTTCCCGAAGGAGACCATTGGCGCGTCACGATCGTGGGGTACGACTATCCGGGAGAGCTCTCGCTGATCTGCGGCCTGCTGCTCGTGCACGGATTCGATATTGTCGAAGGGCAGGTGTTCACCTATGAGCCGCTCGCGTCGGCGGAATCGGCCTCGCAGCGGCCATCCCGCCATTCCTGGAAGCGTCAACCCGCGCGGCGGCCGCTGCGGCGGACGGAAACTGTCGCCGACGCAAAACCCGCTGACGATCTGCGGCGGAAGATCGTCGACGTGTTTCTTGTGCGCGCCGCACGCGGGCAGACTGCCGGCGACGCCTTAAAGAAATACGCCGACGATCTGTGCGGGCTTTTGCGCCAGTTGCAGGGCGGGCAGGCGGCCGAGGCGCACGGGGCGCTGGTCAAGCGCGTTGCGGCGACCCTGCGGGGCGCTGCCGACGCGAGCTCCGACAGGCTCTACCCGGTAAGCATCGAAATCGACAACGCCGGTTCCGAGCACTTCACCGTGCTGCGGATTCAAACTGAGGACACGAGTGGTTTTCTTTACGAGTTGGCCAACGCGCTGGCGCTTTCAGGCGTTTACATCTCCCGTGTGGAAGTGCACTCGTCGGGCGACCAGGTGTTCGACACGCTGCTCGTGACCGACTCCAACGGCCAGAAAATCGTCGATCTGCACAAGCAGCGCGAGCTGCAGGCGGCAACGGTCTTGATCAAACACTTTACGCACCTTCTGCCGCGCTCGCCCAATCCCGAGGCGGCGCTTTTGCACTTCCGCGAGTTCGTGGGGCAGCTTTTCACCCGGCCCGACTGGACCGACGAGCTGGCCTCGCTGGAACGCTCGGGAGTGCTGGACGCTTTGGCGCGGCTTTTGGGCGTCAGCGATTTTCTGTGGAACGATTTTTTGCGGATGCAGCACGCCAACCTGTTTCCCGTCGTGCGCGATGTCGACGCTCTGGCGACGGGCAAGTCGCACCAGGAGCTGGAAGTTGAATTGCAGTCGGCCCTCGAACAGGCCGCGACGGGCGAAGCGCGCCGCGAAACGCTCAACGCCTTCAAAGACCGCGAAATGTTTCGCGTCGACATGCGGCACATCCTGGGTCATATCCACGAATTCAGCCGCTTTTCGGAAGAGCTCAGCGACCTTGCCGAGGTCGTTGTCGCGACGGCGACC
>DATGKC010000212.1:0-3511 GCA_035294845.1 Planctomycetaceae bacterium
GTGCGGGTTTGGGCTCAGAGACGGATGGGAGACCCTGCGGTCGCGCCGTCGGCGTGGTCAGGAGACCAGCGCCGAACTCGGAGACCAGCGCCGAACTCTCGGTGGATTTGGTGCCAAAATTCATGCTTGGAATAAGCATATGTGGATGAATAAGGGTGGCGCCGGCCATGAATAATGCTGGCGCGGACGCATGTTGCGCTTTCGAAGAGACTTACGGCGTTTTCGTCAGCAAAAAAGGCGCAAATGGCGAGCTGCAAACAGGTGATCGCCAACTCATAGCGCGATGCCGTAAGTGCAGGCCGAACATACACCTGTGGAGCACAAAATCATCGCCGCGCGAAAAAAAATTCTTGGCGGATTATTCACTCCGAGTATATTCATGGGTTTTATTTGATGCGACCGGGCCGAATCACACTTTGAATTTGTGCTTATAGGGCTGGAATCCGGCGGCAACGGCTGCGGCTTCGTCCGAGAACAGGACGACGTCGTCGGGGAGCGTCTCCCAGCGCATGCGATTGGGCTCGTATTTTTTCGTCCCGGTCCGACCGACGAATTCGGGGACCGACTCGTGCTCGCAATAGATGCACCTCAAGGTCAGCCGTTCGTCTTCGATAATCACGAGGAACTTGGGAGAAAGATACCGCTGCTCGGTCTCAAGCGCCGTCACGCAATGGGAATTCTCGCAGGTCACCGTTTGCCGTGTGTAAAGAGGATGCTTCTTTTTCGGCGGAGCTTCCCCCAGAATGTCGGGCTTGATGTCGAGTAGCGCGGCAATCAGAGCCATGCGGACAGGGACTCCGTACGAGGCCTGCTTGAAATAGACCGCGCGGGCGTCGTCATCAAGGTCGTAGCCCAGCTCGTTGACGCGCGGCAACGGATGCATGACGCTGCTCTGCTTGTAACGCCGATCTTTGAGGAACTGCGCGTCGACCACGGGATAGCCTTCCGACGCCTGGCCGGACATTCGTTCTCTCTGCAAGCGAGTGACGTAGCATGCGTCGATTTTCGACAAGGCGTTCTGGGGCAAACGCACTTTCAGAACTTCGGCTCCTTTCTCTTTAACATCCGAAAAGAGCGAGCGTTGATGCGGCTTTTCGGGGGTGACGTACACGACATCGACCGGAAAGTCTTCGCCGGTTTTGGCGGCCACATCGTTTCCGGGAATCGGGACGCAGTCATAATCTCGAAGGAGCCGGCGCGTCACGTGTTCGGGAAGTCCGAATCCCTCGGCCGGCAGCGGAATAATCCTCGCGCCGAATCGGGCCAGGCCGTAAACCAGCGAATGCACGGTGCGGCCGTTTTTCAAATCTCCCCACAGAAGCACATTGAGATTCTTGAGCGTCCCTTTTTCGCGTTGCAGCGTGTACAAGTCGCAGAGCGTTTGTGTCGGATGCTCGTGGCCGCCGTCGCCCGCGTTGATGATGGGAACATCGGCATAGTCGGCGGCGACCCGCACCGAGCCCTCGCACGGATGGCGGATGACGATCAAATCGGCATAGTTTTCGAGCACGCGGATCGTATCGGCAATCGTTTCGCCTTTGGCCGCCGAGGTCGTTTTGGGATCGGCCGACGAAAGCACGTGTCCCCCCAAGCGCATCATCGCCGACTCGAACGAAAAGCGGGTGCGCGTGCTGGCCTCATAAAAGAGAGTGGCGAGAATGAACTCATCCGCGAACGATTGCCGCCCCCGCACCCGATGCGGCTTCCCGGGCGTGGCCAGTTTGGGATCGGCCAAAAACGCGTCGGCGAGCGCGAAAATCGCCTGGATTTCAGCTTCGCTGAGATCATCGATCGTCACCAGATGCCGCACCATTTTCGCCATCTCCACCGCCGTCTGAAACCGTCGCCAAGCCGGTGAAGCGATTATAACGACTCTGGACTCCAGGCGTCACATGGAGCCGTTCGGTGTGCATAAGGCGCCTTGTGATTTCGAGGTTCGCAACGAAATCTTTTGATTTTGACACAATCGCGCCTTCCGGCTATTCTTCGCCGCGTCGAGCGAAAATCTTGCCGGACAGGGAAGGAAGGCCACGTGTCGCACAGAGAACGCGTCCTCGTCGTCGACGACGTATCCGATACGGCGGACGTCCTGCGGGCGGTCCTCGAACCGCGAGGACTTTCGATCAACCGAATCGGGCGACTTGGTCGACCTGGCGGGGCAACAGACTCGGCTCCTCCCGCGGTGATCGTGCTCGACGCCGAAACGCTCGACGGCGCAGCGCCGCTCGAATTGAGCCGCTGGGGGAGAGTCCCGCAGGTGATCATCGGAACGGTGCGGCCGGGCGGATCCGCGCAACGCCCCTCGGACGATGCCGGCCGGCGTTATCTGCAAAAGCCCTTTCAATTCGCCGAGTTGATTCAGGCGATCGAATCGCTGATCGCGCAAGGCCTGGGCAACGAAAACAGCGCCGCGCCGTCATCGAATTTCGAGTGATTCACTTAGAGTCGCGCGCACGGCATGCTATGATGATGTTTTGAGGTACATTCGGCGCAATGGGCGCTGAACTCCCGAAGACGACTTCCTTCACTCGGCATGCCGTGAGCCAGGCCACGCTATTGGTGATCCAGGGCGTCGACCAGGGCACTCGCTTTGAAGTCGACGACGTCGACGTCGGGCTCGGGCGCGGAGCGCAGAATGCCATTCGCATCCACGACACCGAGGTCTCTCGTGCCCATGCGCGACTTTCGCGGGTCAACGGGAAATATCAACTGACCGATCTGAACAGCTCGAACGGCACGTATGTCAATGGAACGCTGATCAATACGCGCGAGATCGCCACGGCCGACGAAATTCAGATCGGGCGCACCGTGCTGCTGTTTTCGACCGAGCCCGGCCGTGGAGACGCCATTCCCGCCGCCGATCGAGTCGCGCTGCTCGGAGAACAAGACGGCGAAAGCCGATCGCACATCGTCGGCCAGACAGCCTCTCACGACGGAAAAACGCTGGCGACGCTGGCGGGCGAAGCGGGGCGTGCTCAGACTGTGGCGATTTTGCAGGTGATGTATCGCATCGCCGAAGAGGCGGTGCGGCCGTCGAATTCCATCGAGCAGGTTCTGGGCCGCATTCTCGATCTGACGATCGAGGTGACGGGGGCCGATCGGGGCTGCGTCTTGCTGCGTGATTCGCAGACCGGCGCGGTAGTGCCGCAGGTGTTTCGGCATCGTCCGTCGTTGAAAGAAACCGATCGCATGGGGGTTTCGCGCAGCATCGTCGATTATGTGCTGCGGACTCGCCAGGGCGTGCGCACGAGCGACGCCCGCAGCGACGCCCGCTTCACCCCCGGCCAGAGCATACTCCAGGGCGGAATTCGCGAGGCGATTTGCGTCCCCATGCAGGGACGATACGATCTTCAGGGGGCCTTTTACATCGACATCGCCACGCCTCCCGAACGCGCACTCCTGGAAAACTCTCCCCAGGGCCGGTTCAACGAAGAGCTGTTGCGGCTGATGGTGGCCATTGCCCGGCAATCGGCGCTGGCGGTTGAAGACAATCGCTATCAGCAGGCGCTCG
>DATGKC010000213.1:0-4791 GCA_035294845.1 Planctomycetaceae bacterium
TCGCTCTCGATGAAGACGACGCTGGCGGCCCCGCGGCTTAAGGCTTCCAGGCCGATTGTCCCCGTTCCCGAAAAAACGTCGGCCACTTTCGCCTGCTGCAAAACCGGCTGGAGCCGGTCGAACAGCGCGACTTTGACGCGCGCGGTGATGGGCCGCGTCGTCTCGCCCGGGTTCGTTTCCAATTTGCGGTGGCGATACTTGCCGGAGACGATCTGCACGTTTATTTTTCTCCGAGCGACTCGCGATGCCGGCGGATGATGTCGCGGGCCTCTTCGGCAAGCGATTTGAACTTCGTCTTGTGCTCGGCCTGAGGCGCGGGAGAAAGTTGGCTGGCCTTGACGATCGTGGTGTCGGAGGAGTTGGGAATCTCGGTCGCCGTGTCCCCTTCGGACAACCAGCCGAAAATGTCGTCGTCGATCGCCCCGGCGGCCTTCGCGGGCCGGGCGCCCGCCAGCTCGAACTGGATCGGTCCGATCTGCAAAAGGTCGCCCGGCTGGAGCAGCGTTTCGACTTCGATCCGCACGCGATTGACGATCGTGCCGTTCTGGCTCCCCAGATCGCGCACCAGCAGCCCCTTGGCGGTGGGAGTGAGCGAGCAATGCTGGCGGCTGACGTCGGTCGAAGTCATGCGGATGAAGCTAGTCTCGTCGCGCCCGATGATGACCTCTTTGTCGGGAAGCACGATCTTTTTTCCCTTGTGCTTTCCGGTTTGAACAATCAGCGAGTGCATGACAGGGCACCTCGAGCCACTTGAGATCGACGTCAGTCGTGACGCGGGACTAAAACCGGCTCGCCGCAGTTGGGACAGGTCAGCGTCTTCCCGCGGTGCTGGCGGCTGACCTTGAACCGCTTTCCGCATTTGCACGCGAAACGCACAGGCTTGTTGTCGGCCGCGTCGGAGTCTTCAGCGCGGCTGCGAAGCCAAACTTCCTGCGCGGTCTGTTTGATCTGCAACAGCAGCTCGTCGGGATCGAAGGGCTTCGTCATATAGGCGTCGGCGCCGACTCGCGCGGCAAGATTCTTGGCGTCGTCCAGCTCGATAGCGGTGAGAATGAGCACTGGGACGAAGCGCTCGAGCGTTTTCAAGCGGTCGCAAACTTCGAATCCCGACTCGCCCGGCAAGATCAGATCGAGAATGACAAAGTCGGGCTTTTTCATCACGAACATCGAGTGCGCCTGCCCTCCGTCTTTGGCGACAGTGACTTCGTATTTCTCGCGCTCCAGCAATGTCTTGAGAAACGAGGCCGTATCAGCGTCGTCTTCCACGACGAGAATGCGATGAACAATGGCCGGCGCCATCCGCGGGTCGATGTCGGCATCTGTGCTCATCGCCTGGAGCTCCGCAGTCGGGGCGAGCGTCAAGTCCCCGACGCGCCAAAGGTGAAGTGTGCCGGCCCATCTTAAACCTCCTCCGGCCCGGCTGGAGACTTTCGAGGGAAAGTTCCTTCAGAAATACCCGATTTACAACGCCGTTGCAATCGGATTTCGAGGTTGGTTTGACAGAGCCGGCGCGCAACCGTCAAGATGCAGTCAGCCGCTCTCGTTACGCTTTCACCAGGAGTCGCACCGCGTGGCCCACGATCCCCAACCTCCCGCCGAATCCACCGATGCCGATCTCCAGGCCGTCGAACGCCTGGGCGAGGCTTACCGGCGCATAACCGCCGAGCTGTCGAAAGTCATCATCGGCCAGCACAAGGTGATCGAAGAAATGCTGATCGCCTTGTTTGCGGGGGGCCACTGCCTTTTGGTCGGCGTGCCGGGCCTGGCCAAGACGCTGATGATCCGCACCCTGTCGGACTCGCTGAACCTGTCGTTCAATCGCATTCAATTCACGCCCGATCTGATGCCCGCCGACATCACAGGGACCGAAGTCATTCAGGAAGATAAGGCGACCGGCAGCCGCGGCTTCAAGTTTCTAAAGGGGCCGATTTTCGCCAACGTCGTGCTCGCCGACGAAATCAACCGCACGCCTCCCAAGACTCAGGCCGCCTTGCTCGAAGCCATGCAGGAGCACCAGGTGACGGTCGGAGGCGAGCGGCACAAGCTTTCCGAGCCCTTCTTCGTATTGGCCACGCAAAATCCGATCGAGCAGGAAGGGACGTACCCGCTTCCCGAGGCTCAGCTCGATCGCTTCATGTTCAACATATTCGTCGATTATCCCGACGAAGAAGAAGAATTCGCCATCGTCCGCCAGACGACCGCCGATTCTGTCCCGCTCGTCGAGCCCACGCTCTCGCACGCCGAGGTCATTACCCTGCAATCGTTCGTCCGCAAAGTGCCGGTCGCCGATCATGTGATTCGCTATGCGATGCAATTCGCGCGGCTGACGCGCGGCGGCAGCGGCAGCGTCCCCGATTTCGTTCGCAATTATGTGAGCTGGGGGGCCGGGCCGCGCGCCAGCCAGTTCTTGATTCTGGGGGCCAAGGCCCGGGCCGTTTTGCACGGCCGCCCTTACGTCAGCACCGATGATGTCAAGGCGATCGCCCGTCCCGTGCTGAGACACCGCATCATCACCAATTTCAACGCCGAGGCCGAAGGCATCAAGTCGGATGACATCGTCAAGCGTTTGTCTGAAGTCATTCCGCACGATTCGGGGTGGAGCTCGTCCGAGGGCAAAATGCCGGACATATTCAAGGCCGCGGAGGTTCACTGATGAGTCGGCGGGTTCGCAACGATTCACGGCATTGCGATGGAACCGTTTGCTTAGAAGGAACACGATCGGTGCCGGCAGATTTTACGCCATGCTGCGATCTCTTCGCGGGCCATTTGGACACATGCGCATACGACATCCGGTTCGAATGGCGGCCAAAATCGAAACGATGGGTCATCGCCATCTCTGAATCGGTCGGCGGCGGCGGCGTTAGTATTCGCTTCTGTCCGCATTGCGGCACTGAACTTTGACGCGGACGACATCCTGCATTTTTGCAAAATCACGTGGAAACCTACCAGAAATATCTGAACCCGCAGACGCTGGCAAATCTGCACGGCCTGGAGCTCAAGGCGCGGCTCATTGTCGAAGGATATGTTTCGGGACTGCACAAAAGCCCGTATCACGGTTTTTCGATCGAGTTTGCCGAGCACCGCGAGTACGTCCAGGGAGACGACCTGCGGTACGTCGACTGGAAGGTGTTCGGCAAGAGCGACCGGTTTTATCTCAAGCAATATGAAGAAGAGACCAATTTCGCCTGCTATTTTTTGCTCGACACGAGCGAGTCGATGCTCTACCGCTCGGAACAGGCGGCCGTTTCGAAACTGGGATACGCCCAGTTTGTCTGCGCGGCGCTCTCGTACTTGATTCTCAAGCAGCAGGACGCCGTGGGCCTGGCGACGTTCGACAACGCCGTCCGCAATTTCGTCCGCGCAGGAAGCCATCCGTCGCATCTGAAGCAGGTTTGCCACGTGATGGACATCGCGGGCGCCAAGGGAGAGACGTCGATGGGGCCGATCTTTCACGACTTGGCCGAGCGCATCAAAAAGCGCGGCCTGGTCGTGATCCTCAGCGATTTGTTCGACGACGTGCCGAGCCTGCTGTTGGGTCTCAAACACCTGCGGCACCGCCGTCACGAAGTGCTGGTGCTGCATGTGGTCGATCCGGCGGAGCAGGATTTCCCGTTCCAGGACCCGACGCTGTTCAAAGGACTGGAGGGGCTCCCCGAGCAATTGACCGAGCCGCGCTCACTGCGCCGCGCTTATCAGCGCGAGTTCGAGCACTTTCTCCAGGAAATCAGGCGCGGCTGCCGCGACCTGCACATGGATTACACGCTGTTGCGCACCGATATGCCACTGGACGTGGCCCTGCGCACATTTCTCTCCGGCCGCGCCCGCCGCCTGCACCGCACGTAAACGCGGGAGTTCAGCCGCTGGAGTTCAGGCTTCAGCCTGCGCAGTTTGACTTTATGGATCGCGCCGGCTGTCATGGTGGGTATTAGCGAGTATTGCTCAGCGTCAAAGTTACAGACCGCGAGTTAATGTCGCAGGCTGGGATCGACGCATTGCAGCGCCGACTGCCGCACCTGCATGTGACAGCCACACTTGCAAGGGAAGACGAGAAAAAGGGCGAATAGAGCGCGAAATACAAGAACGACGCAACTGCTACAGGTTGGACCCGTCCTCCCATCACCGGGCCGCCAACGATCGATCTCGCGCCCACGATTCTGGCCGCCTGCGGCGCTGCGCGCGACGCCGCGTTCGGCGAAATCTACCTGCACACGGCGATCGATCTGGGACAACCCGCTCTCAACCTCACGCATCGCTGGGTGCGCGCCGGAGATTGGAAGCTGATCGAATTCGAAGACGGCCAGACTCCGCCGGAGCTTTACAACGTGAAGGCCGATCCGTTTGAAGAAAAAAACCTGGCGAACAGCGAGCCGAAGAAAGTTCGCGCGTTGAGCGAACGAATCGAAACCTGGTGGCGGATTCGCGATTGAGGCGATTGTCGGATCGAATGTCACCGGTGGGAATGTCGGCTCGCAGACGAGCGAGAGACCTGCGGTCGATGGCGTGTGGCTCGGTCAGAGACCGTCAGAGACCATCGGTATCTACACATCGCTGTCGCGATTGTGGCCCCTGCCGGCTTGCCCGGCAGGACCGAAAGATTAGACGGCTAGAAAGAAAATGGAAACGGATCTGACCCCTGCCGGCTTGGTTCCGGCAGGTGAATCAGATTGCCCGGCTATAGCTGCTGAATCTCGTTCACCGGCCGGGCGAGCCGGCCGGGGTCCGGAAAGTATTCTGTGTGCCGACCTCTAGCCGTTCAATCTCCTCACCTGCCGCACGAGGCGGCAAGGGGTC
>DATGKC010000214.1:0-2036 GCA_035294845.1 Planctomycetaceae bacterium
GTCGAACAGCTATTAAGTCATGAGTCCCACGTGACGGGTGTTGCGGCCAGAGATTTGCGGACCGGAGCCGAACAGATTTTTCGCGCCGGGGCCGTGATTCTGGCCACCGGCGGTTTCCAAAGCAATCTCGATATGGTGCGCGAATTCTGGCCTGCGGAATTTCGTTTTCCCGAACGGATCCTGGTCGGGTCCGGGCGCCATTCGGTGGGGCTGGGTCACAAGCTGGCCGAATCGGCAGGCGCAGAACTCGTGAACATGGATCACCAATGGAACTATTTCACAGGCATCCCCGATCCACGATATCCGGGTTCAAATCGCGGTTTGAGTGCGGCCAACATGTACGGCATCATCGTGAATTCCCAAGGCCGGCGTTTTGCCGATCTGCACGGCTGGGCCAAGGCCGTGATGCCCGAATTGCTCAAGCAAGATCATCCCACGTTGTGGTTCATTTTCGATGAAGCCGCGAAACCGTTTTTCGTCGTTTCCGGCTCCGATTGGGCCGATTTCAAGCAAGTGGAACGGCAGATACTCAACGATCCCAAACTCGTACAATCGGCCGGCACGCTTCACGAGCTGGCCCAGAAGGCGGGCTTGCCCGCCGACAACCTGGTTGAGACGGTGCAGCGGTACAACGAGCTCGTCGAGCGCGGCGTCGATGAAGACTTTCACCGCTTCGGTCCTGATCGCTCGGCCTTTGCCAATTCGGCATCGCCCGCGATCGTCACACCCCCCTACTACGCCATGCAGGCCTTCCCGCTCACTCGCAAGAGCATGGGGGGAGTGGCCATTGATCTGGAATGCCGCGTGCTGGACCGGCGGAAGCAGCCGATTTCCGGATTATACGCCGTCGGCGAATTGACCGGTTTGGCCGGCATCAACGGCAAAGCGGCTTTGGAAGGAACTTTTTTAGGACCGTGCATCATGACGGGCCGCGTGGCGGCTCGATCGGTGCTGGCCGCGTTCACCGGTCCGCGCCCCAGCGAGTCGGCCGAATCAAACCGTTGCACTTCATGCCACGACATTCGCGCCCAGATCGCCGAATCTCAGCCGGAATTCTGGCATTTCGATCAAGTTCACCTGCGCGTTCTGGATCGGGGCAACGACTGTCGCATGTGTCATGCCGAGCTGAGCCCCTACCGGGCGAAAAACCATCGCATCAATTTTCAGGCCCTGACAGCGAGCTGTGTCCAGTGCCATTTGGCGCGCGAATGAGGATCGCGATTAGCGGCCCTGTGCCTGGCTGATTGTCGAAATTGTCCCCATCATGTCGTAAATTCCTTTTCAGAGTGCCGCTCCTGGCGGCGATCCTCACAAAAACATCGCACGTCGCGCGGTCCTGCCTGTCTTTCCGGGCATCTGACGCCTCAGCACAACGGTGAATTCACCCAAAAATTCTGCTGACATCCGTCAACGAACGTTTCATGTCAATGGCCTGGCAGCTAATCGCCCTGTTTCGATAACCGCTCGATCTCCGCCCACTCGTCCGCAGTGACGGGCATGACGGAGAGGCGGGAGATGCACACGAGGGCGAAATTCGCGAAGATCGGATTCGACTTGATCTCGGCGAGCGACACGGGCCGGTCCAAGCGGCGGACCGGCTTGACCTCGACGACAACGAACCGATCATCGTCGCGCTTGGGATCGCGATACGGGCCTTTGGCCACCTCCATCACGCCGACAACGGCCTTCTCTTTTCCTGTGTGATAATAAAAGACGCGGTCTCCCTTCCGCACCGACCTCAGGTGCTTCAGCGCGAGATTGTTCTCAACGCCCTCCCATACGGCCCGCCTGTCGCGGAAGAGCTGCTCAAACGAGTAGTGGTCGGGCTCTTCTTTGAACAGCCAGTATGACATGGGAGAACCTTCTACAGGAATATTCACTTGGCAGCATAAGGAAACGCCGCATCGAGCTTCGTCGAGGCGAGCTCGACCAGAAAATCAGCCAGGCGCGAGACGATGGTATCGACGAGCTGTTGCCCCTTTTCGGCCGTCGCGGCGTGCGGATTGCCGGCGCCGGTGTTGGTCGTCAAGAGGTGC
>DATGKC010000215.1:0-4419 GCA_035294845.1 Planctomycetaceae bacterium
CGCTCGGCCATCGTTCGCGACCGCATGCAGCGCCGCGTGAATTTGCTGAATCCCGAGGACAGCCTGATTCTCAAAAAGCCCACGATGTCGATGCCGCACGGCGGCGGCAGGCGGTTGGATGTCGGCTCGACCGATTACAAAATTCTGGCGGCCTGGATCGCCGCGGGAGCTCCCGAGCCCAATGCCGAAGCGCGCAAGGTGACGAAGCTGGTCGTGACGCCGAAAGCGCGCGTGGGAGAGCCGGGGCTCAAGCAGCAATTGCGCGTCGAAGCCCAATACAGCGACGGGCGCTCGCGCGATGTCACGTCGTGGGCGCGGTTCGACAGCATGGATGACGCGGTTGTCGGCGTAAATTCCTCCGGGCTGGTGACGGCCATCGGGCGGGGACAAGGGCCGGTCATGGTCCGTTACGAGGGGCAGGCCGAAATCGCGATGGTCGTCGTGCCTTTCGCCCAGTCGGTCGAATTGGCGGGCTGGCAGAACAACAACTTCGTCGACGAATTGGCGCTCGCGAAATTCAAGGAGCTGGGAATCGCCCCTTCTGCGCTGTGCGACGACGAGTCGTTCTTGCGGCGCGCATTTTTCGATGCCGTGGGAGCGCAGCCGACAGTCGAAGAAGCCACCGCCTTCCTCGATTCGACCGATGCCGAGAAGCGCCGCAAACTGGTCGATCGGCTGCTGGGATTCACCGGCGACCCTGCTGAGGCCGTCTACAACGAGCGGTACGCCGCACTGTGGACGCTGAAATGGGCCGACTTGATTCGCAACAACAGCGCCACGTTGGGCGAATCGGGGATGTGGGCGCTGCACAACTGGCTGCGCGAATCGTTTCGCACGAATAAGCCGTTCGACGAATTCGTGTGCGAGCTGGTGACCGCCAAGGGGTCGATTTTTTCGAATGGGCCGGCGAATTACTACCGCATCGCCAATAATCCCCAGGACCTGGCCGAAGCCACGTCGCAACTGTTTCTGGGCATTCGGCTGCAATGCGCCAAATGCCATCACCACCCATTCGAAAAATACAGCCAGGGAGATTATTACGGTTTCGCAGCCTTCTTCTCTCGTGTGGGGACGAAAGGAAGCGCGGAATTCGGCGTGTTCGGCGGCGAGACGGTGGTGCTCGTGCGCTCGGGGGGCGAAGTGACGCATCCCCGCACGGGCAAAGTCATGAAGCCGACGCCGCTGGACGGCGAAGCGGTCGACGACCCGCTCGACCGCCGCGTTCCGCTGGCGAAATGGCTGACCAGCCCCGAGAACGAATTGTTTGCCAAGAATATCGTCAACCGCTACGTCGGGTATCTGCTCGGGCGAGGGCTGGTCGAGCCGATCGACGATTTGCGCTCGACCAATCCGCCGACAAACGTGGCCCTGATCGAGGCCCTGGCCCGCGAATTTCGCTCCAGCGGGTTCAACGTGAAGCAACTCATGCGCACGATCATGCATTCGCGGCTGTATCAGCTCGATTCGCAACCGACGCCGGAAAACGCCGGCGACAGCCGGTTTTACAGCCACTTCAAAGTCAAGCGCATCTCGGCCGAACCGTTGCTCGATGCCATTGACTATGCGACCCTCTCGACAACGAAGTTCCCGAACCTGCCGCTCGGGACGCGGGCCACCGAGCTTCCCGATTCCAATTACCAGCACCCGTTTCTGGTGACGTTCGGCAAACCCAAAAGGGCCAGCGTTTGTGAATGCGAGCGAACGCCCGACGAAAACCTGGCGCAGGCCCTGCACACGCTGAACGGCGACGTGATCGCGACCAAAATCGCCGACGGCAAGGGGAGAATTGCCTCGTTATTGGCCGCCAAGAAACCGCACGACGAGGTCGTCGCCGAGCTGTACCTGGCGACCCTTTCGCGCCGCCCGATTCCCGCCGAGCTCGAAGCGTCTCGCAAGTTCCTCGCCGAAAGCCCGTCGCCGCAGGAGTGCTACCAGGATCTGCAATGGGCGCTGATTAATTCGAAGCAGTTCTTGTTCGTCCGGTGAGTGGGCGCTGAGCAGGCTGCGAAACGTGGAAATGTTTTTCAGGAACCGAGATTTCGACATGAACCGCATTCTTCGTGCCGTCGCGAGTCTTGCCGCGATTCTTTCCGCCTCGGCTCTTTGCGCGCAGACCAATAACTCTTACCCGATGCTCATGAGCCTTAAGCCCGCCTCGGCGCAGATCGGGCAGACCACCGAGCACGAGCTGACGGCCCGCTACGTCTTGTCGGGCGCTTACCAGGTCATCGTCGCGGGAGAGGGGGTGCAGGGCGAAGTGGTTGCCGAAGAAAAAGAGCAGAAGGAAGAGAAAAAGCCGCAAGGCCGCCGGCGGCGCGGCCCGGGAAAGGCCTCCAAGATCAAGCTCCGCTTCACGGTCGCCGCCGATGCCGTGCCGGGAATACGTGATTTTCGCGTGATCACGCCGCACGGGGCCAGCACCGTCGGGCAGCTTGTCGTGGCGCGAGATCCGATTGTCAGCGAGTCGGCCGACAACGACACGTCGGCCAAGGCGCAAGAGATTACGCTGCCTGCCACCGTTTGCGGCGCGATTGAAAAGGCCGAGGACGTGGATTGCTTCAAATTCAAGATCGATGCCGGTCAGTCGCTCACATTTCATGTCAGATCGCAACGATTGCTCAACCGCCTGCACGATATGCAAAGCCGCGTCGATCCCATGATCACGCTCCGCAGCGCTTCGGGCGGCATACTGGCCACGAGCGACAATCATTACGCCGGCGATCCGCTGCTTTATTACAAGTTCGAGCAGGCCGGCGAATACCAGCTTGAAATCCGCGACGTGCGCTACCAGGGAAATGCCGACTGGACCTACAGCATCGAGATCAACGGCCGAGCGTTCGTGACGCAGGCCTTTCCGCTGGCTGTAACGGCGGGAGCCGAATCCAAACTGTCGCTCGTGGGGTACAATCTGCCCGCCGACCCGAGCACTGTTCTGACCGTTCCGGCCGGCACTCCCCCGGGGATGCGCTGGGTTTCGCCTCCCGTGGGCGGGCAACCGTCCAATGAATTTGCGCTTCTAGTCGCCGGTTTGCCGACCGTTGCCGAAACGCAGCCGTCTTCCCCCGCGGGCGCTTTACCCACGGGCGGCAGTCCGCCTGCCACTGATGCGGCCGCTTCGGCGCAGCTTGTTTCAATTCCAGCCGTCGTCAACGGCCGGATTGAACACGCCGGTGAAACCGATCATTATACGTTCGCGGCCAAAGCCGGCGAAAAACTGTCGTTTGAAGTCCTTGCCCGCCGGGCGCAATCCGGGCTGGATCCCGTGCTCCGCATTCTGAACGAAAAAGGGGGCGCCCTGGCCGAAGTCGACGACATGACGTTTCATCGCGTCAACTGCGCCGATTCGTGGCTCGAGAACTGGTCGGCGCCGGCCGACGGCAAATACGTCATCGAAATCCGCGACCTGCATTTGCGCGGCGGCCCGCAGTACACCTACGCCATCCAGGTCGGACGCGCCGAGCCGCATTTCCTGCTCGAAGCCGACACCGACAAGACGTTGCTGGCGCCCGGCATCGGCGGTGTGTTTTACGTTCGCGCACTGCGAAAGAACGGCTTCGCGGGAGACATCGACCTCGCCGTCGATGGCCTGCCGCCGGGCGTCACCGCCGTCGCCGGAAAGATTCTTGCCGATCGCAACGACGGCTGCATCGTCTTGCAGGCGGCCGCAGACGCCCCCGACGGCGCTTCGAACATCCGCATCAGCGGCGCCGCGACGCATCCCGTGCCGGGGGCCGAACCGCTCAAGCTCGCGGCACTGGCCCAGCCCTTGCAGGAAGTCTACTACCCGGGCGGCGGTCGCGGGAACCTTCCGGTTGACCTGCACACCGTCTCGGTGGCAGACCTCATGGATATTCGCTCGGTGAAGCTGAGCGCCACCTCGGTGACGCTGAAGCCGGGCTCGTCGGAAAAAATCGAAGTCACGATCGAACGAGCCCCCGATTTCAAGGGCAATGTGACGCTCGACGTGCTGTTCCAGCACCTCGAACAGCCCTATGGCAACAGCCTGCCCAAGGGGGTGACGATGGATGGCGCAAACAGCAAAACGTTGCTCACCGGCGACGAGACCAAAGGCGTGATCACGCTCAAGGCCGCGCCCGATGCGCCCGCCGTCGAAAAGCAGCTCATCCCCGTGATGGCTCACGTCTCGATCAACTTCGTGATGAAGCACACGTTCTGCGGCGAGCCGGTGTTCGTAACCGTCGGCAAATGAGCGAACCGCCGCGCACCCATCGACGGCACGTCTGAGATGGCGACGCAAGTGGGGAAGCATTCAGCGCCAGAGGCTATTCACGCCATGGATTCTACCAGCGGCGGCGTGGGGGCGGGAAGGTGAGCTATGGCGCGACGCTCCAGGATCGCGTTTAACGCAGCCGATTTGCAGACCACAAAAAACGGCCCATAAAAGGCTCGAATTTCGAG
>DATGKC010000216.1:0-4423 GCA_035294845.1 Planctomycetaceae bacterium
CTGGGGCGCGAGATTCTCTCGGTCACGAAGCGCCCCATTCAGGGAGTGATTCAGACCGACGCGGCTGTCAACCCGGGGAATTCCGGCGGGCCATTGCTGGACAGCGCCGGGCGCTTGATCGGCGTCAACACGGCGATTTACAGCCCCTCGGGGGCCAATGCGGGAATCGGGTTTGCCGTCCCGGTCGATACCGTCCATTGGATCGTGCCGCAGATTATTCGACATGGCAAAGTCGAGCGCGTCGGCATGGGAATCACGATTTGGGACGATCAGGTGACGGCGAACCTGAAAATCAAGGGCGTTCTGGTGAATCAGGTGATCGAGAACGGGCCGGCGGCCAAGGCCGGCATCGTTCCTACCAAACGGGTCAACAATCGCCACATTCCGGGAGACTTGATTATTGCGGTGAACGGCAAACCGGTGAATAATTCGCTCGATTTATTCCGGCTTCTCGACCAATACAAAGCGGGGGAAACCGTGACGCTGACGATCGACCGTCACGGGACCGAAAAGCAGGTGCCGGTGACGCTGGGCGTGCTGGAGTAAAGCCTTTAAGCCGGTTGACTTCCCCGCCGCGCGCTGTACGATGGATTTTCTATCGTTCTACCTGGGCGAATTTCACCTGCGGGAGATCCGATGTCAGCACCAGCATCACCTACGACCCTGGCACCCGAGGTTGTCGTCGACAGCGGCGTCACGGTGATCGGGCTGGGTCCGGCCTATCAGATTGTCGATGAACATGTGCTGGACAGCGGCCTGGCAGAGTCTCTGATCGACATCGCCAATGATGCCGACCCGCCCCTGGTCGTTCTCGATCTTTGCCACACGCAGTTCTTCGGCTCTTCATTTATCGAAGTGCTATTCCGGCTGTGGACGAGGCTTCAGGGGCGCTCCGGGGGGGCATTTACCCTCTGCGGCCTGACGCCGCATTGCCTGGATGTGCTCAAGATCACACACTTGGACACTCTCTGGCGGTTGTTTGCCAGCCGAGAGGAAGCGGTTCACGCGCTTTCCGGCAACAAGGTTTGATCGGGCTGCATCATCGCGGCGGAAGTTGCTTGCGGACTCGCTCGCCACAGCGCACGTTGTGCGACTCGACCTCATCTGCGAAATCGACTCGAAACGTTATTTCGTCGCCGCTGATATCAATCACGGTCAAGATTTGATCTTCGAACTCGACCGATTCTCCCACAGAAAGTTCAAAGCACGACTCACGCATGAGGGCCTCCTGGCGTAGCTGACCACTCCTGGCAAACGCACTCTTGCATTGGCCGGCGGACTATACCAACCCGATGGACTGTGCGTAAACAGATTCTCGAGAGATTTCTTGTGCCGCACTCGGTTTTTTTTTCGTTCGCCCGTCTCGTCATCGGAAGCCCGGTGCTAAATTGGGACCTCTCAAATTCTCGCCGATCTTAAAGCGAATTCGCTGGGGCGGCCGCCGGTTGGGCGACCTCCTGGGCAAACCGATCTGCGCGCATTCCGATTACGCCGAAAGCTGGGAAATCTGCGACCACGGGGCCGACCAAAGCGTCGTCGCCGAGGGACCCTACCGCGGCCGGCGACTCGACTCGCTTGTTCGCGAATTCCCGCACGAACTGTTCGGCCGCCACGAGGATTTAGGGCAATTCCCCCTGCTAATCAAATTCCTCGATGCTCACGATCGACTCTCGGTGCAGGTCCATCCGAATGACGATGAGGCATGCCGCTATATGCCTGGCGAGCGAGGAAAGACCGAAGCCTGGGTCATCCTGGCGACCGAGCCGCAAAGCTGCATTTACGCCGGATTGAAAGCAGGCGTCGACGAAGCGGCGCTTCGCGCGGCAATCGCGACCGGCAGCGTCGAAGAGTGCCTCAATCGCGTACAGGTCGTTCCCGGGGATTGCATATTCATTCCCGCGGGGGCCGTGCACGCGATCGGAGAGGGCATTCTGCTGGCTGAGGTCCAGCAGTCGAGCGACATCACGTTTCGCCTGTTCGATTGGGACCGCGTGGGACCTGACGGCGCGCCGCGGCCGCTGCACATTGACCAAGCGCTCGCCTCGATCGACTTCCAGCTTGGTCCCTTAAGCAAGGCGACGCCAGTTGCGATTCGGGAGGTTGATCATCCGGTCGAAGAGCTCGTCAATTGCCGGTATTTTACAATTCGCCGACACACCATCGCCGAAACCATGACGATGCCCGACGAACGCCGCTGCCGGATTCTCATCGTGCTCGGCGGCTTGCTGTCCTGCGAGTCTCGTGACGGCAGCCAGGAGTTGGCCGTCGGAGAAACGATGCTCCTTCCGGCCGACAGCTTGCCGGTTCGGCTCGATCCGGAAACGCCGTCAGTCGTGCTGGAAGTTTTTTGGGACTGACACGAGTGATTCAACGGCGCGACATGCGTCGTGACGGCTACGAATGGTTGCATACGTGTCGTCTGGAACACTGACGCGAAATGCGTCTTCGAGTTCCATTATGAATTCTATGAGCGGAATCTCGCGGAATTTCTCGTTGGCGAAAATCGCCTCGAGACGCGGCCTTATGTTTGCGGGGCATAAGCGTTCGTCGAAAAGAAAGCAATCAGGCGGCACGTTGACGTACAACACTCGGCAACCGCATTGGCGGCAGTCGGACTCCCCGCATCGCCTCGACGGATCGAATCGCGCCGCCGCATCTCGGACATGCAATTGGTGGGCTACCCATAGCGCAAGCGCCGCGCTTGCTTATGCGACCTAAAAGCTGGATTCATATCATTAAACGTTGATGCATAACCATCCCGCTGCCGATGCATATCGTCTGCAATGCTGCAAGTCTGGCAACAGGAATGCGTTGTGTCAATTTTATAAACGAACTTCGACTCGACAATTGGTTCCCTGACGCCGATCGTCACGCAACGCGTATCTGCCGTAAATGACCGCCTGCTTGGTAGATGCGGCGGTCCGAGCAAGGTCGTGATGAAAAAAGAATTATGCTCGTTTTATGCATCCCAAGTTTATGCATGGGGCCGTCATGAAACCGGTGAGTCGCCAAAGCCTGACTTTGACCCGGATTGACAGGAAACGGGAGTTGGCCGATACTCGCCCATAAGGGGTATTGCGTCGTTTTTCAGGACTTTTCGCACCCGGCACGCGCTGACAATGGGCTCTACCGAGGTCATGCTCGACCTTTCGATCTACGCGGCCGAAGTGGCAGGAGCGGCAAAGCTTGCGTCGCGCGATCTGGCAATGGCAACCGGCGCGCAGAAGAATTGCTTTCTGCACCGGGCCGCCGAACTTGTGCGGCGCAAATCGAAAGACGTTCTCGATGCCAACAATGTCGATGTTGGCGCGGCGCCGGAACTTGGACTGAATTCGGCAGCCATCGACCGATTGACACTAACGCCGTCGCGACTTGAATCGGCGGCGAGAGCGTTGGAAGAAATCGCAGCGCTCCCCGATCCCGTGGGCGAGACGATCGAAGCCAGCGTGCGGCCCAATGGACTTCACGTGTCTCGCGTGCGCGTTCCGTTGGGCGTGGTGTTCTTCATTTATGAATCGCGCCCCAATGTGACATTGGACGCCGCCGGAATTTGCGTTAAGAGCGGAAACGCCGTGATCCTGCGGGGGGGCAAGGAAGCAATTCACACCAATCGGGCGCTGCATGCCCTGTTGTGCGAAGCCCTCAATGACGCCGACTTGCCCAGGGACGGCGTGCAGCTCGTGCAGACGACCGAGAGAGAAGCGGTCGGGCATTTTCTCAAGCTCAACGACAAAATCGACGTGACGATCCCGCGAGGTGGGAGATCGCTGATCGAGCGGGTGGCCGCCGAAGCGACGATGCCGGTCATCAAGCACTACGATGGAATCTGCCATGTGTATATCGATCGCGCCGCCGATTTCCAGATGGCGCGCGACATCGTGGTCAACTCGAAGTGCCAGCGACCGGGAGTGTGCAATGCGGCCGAATGCCTGCTCGTGCATCGCGACATCGCCGAGCGCTTTTTGACGCTTCTGGCGCCCGACCTGGCCCAGCGGCGAGTCGAAGCCCGCTGCTGCCAGCGATCGCGAGGATTGATTCCCAACAGCCGCGCGGCGAGTGAAATGGATTATCGCACCGAATTCCTCGATTTGATTCTCGCGGTGCGCGTGGTCGACGATCTCGAGCAGGCGATCGAACATATCGAAGCCAACGGATCGCATCACACCGACGCCATCGTCACGAACGATCTGGCGGCCGCCAGGCGATTTACGGCTGCCGTCGATTCGGCGGCGGTGATGGTCAACGCCAGCACGCGCTTCAATGACGGCGGGGAATTGGGCCTGGGGGCCGAAATCGGCATCAGCACCGACAAGTTTCACGCGCGGGGCCCATGCGGGCTGCGCGAGCTGACCAGTTCGAAGTTCATCGTCGAAGGCCAGGGGCAGGTGCGCGGCTGAGTTAGCGATCTTACGAATCAACGAAC
>DATGKC010000217.1:0-15446 GCA_035294845.1 Planctomycetaceae bacterium
GCGTGTGGCTCGGTCGGGAGACCGGCCACAACGGGTCTGAGACCGGCCACAACGCGTTGGGAGACCGGCCGCGACGGAGTTCGGGGGCGGAGTCCTTACTCGATCGGCACGGTGTAAGCCAGCGCGCCGATCGCCTGGCCCGGTTTGGCGTTCTCGTAATGCGGATGGCACGTGATGCACTTCTTCATCACCACGGGGATGGGCGTCACCGAACGCAAAAAGCGCTTCCCCTCTTTTTCGACCACTTGTTCGTGGCCCGATTTCCCCGAGAGCAATTGCTGGATGGCTTCTTTTTCAAAATCGTCGGCCGGCGAGTTCGAGGCGGCAATCGGTTCGCCGGTGGCGTCAACCAGCCGCACCTCGTGCCAACCCTTCTTCTTCATGGCTCCGAACAGCGCCTTGAAGGCCGTTCCGGCGGGCAGGTCGGTGTCGCTGTTGACGTATTTGTCGGTAATCAAGACGACGGCCGTCTTATACAGGTCGTCGAGCATGCGGACTTGTTTGCGGGTGCGTTCGAGGGCGGGATCGGTCTTGCCGGTCGTTCCTTCGCCGTGCGAGCGAGTCTCCAGGAATGCAAGGCCGATGGCAAATGCGGCAGCCAATGCCGCCAGGCGGGTACGATTCGTCATGAGAATTCGACTTCCTTTCGTGTCGAAAAAGGGACTTTTGGAAAGCGACGCCTCAGACGGGGAGCACGTCGCATAGACGGACTTCATTCAGGTAATCCAACTGCACGCGCTCGGCTTTGGCGAGCACGGTTCGCAGCTTGCAATGGGTTTGAATCACGCACACGTTTTCGGTGCCCACGCATTCCAAGAGGTGCATGTTCCCTTCGAAGGCGGCGATCACTTCACCCACGCGAATTTCGACCGCCTTGCGCGCCAGGCCAATTCCCCCCCCGGCGCCGCGGACGCTGCGAATAAACCCCAGCCGCGCAAGCTGATTGACAACCTTCGCGACGTGCGCTTCCGAAATCTGAAAAAAGCTCGCCACGTCGGCGATGGTGGCCCGTTGTTTCGCCTTGCGCGAGGCGAGAAACATCAACGTTCGCAGGGCGTAATCGGTTTGCAGCGACAGGCGCATCGGCGAGCCGGATTAAAGATGTATTAGATATACATGTTATGAATCTTTTAACGCCCGAGGCGCCCGGCGTCAACTCACTTCGCACTTATTCTCGGCAGAATCTTTGCTACCGCGCCATTTGCTCCGTAGCTGAATTCGTGAGAATTCAGACTTCTCAAAACGCAACAAAACCGCGGAATTCCCAGCGCGGCGGAACGGCCGCGCTGGGAAAAAAGCGAGCGCTGCGGGGCGTGCTCTCGCGCTCCTACCCAAGTGCGAGAGCCGAGTGTAGAATTTGAGGCGCGCGCCCCATTCAACGCGCAAGCCGCCATTCCATCGTTTTCATCGCAGTCCCGCCAACACCTTTGAGGAGAATGAGTCATGGCTACTGCAACCGCCAAAGCCCCCCGCACCCGAACCGCTCCCAAGGTCCGCCAGACGCAAATGCTGATCGACGGAAAATGGTGCGACGCCAAGAGCGGGAAGACGTTTGCCACCTACAACCCGGCCACCGAAGAGAAGATCGCCGACGTCGCCGAAGGAGACGCCGCCGACATCGACCGCGCCGCCAAGGCCGCCCGCAAGGCCTTCGAATCGGGGGATTGGCCGAAAATGGACGCGCGCGACCGCGGCCGGCTCATTGGGCGGCTCGCCGATCTGGTCGAAACGAATTTCGACGAGCTGGCGGCGCTGGAAACGCTCGACAACGGCAAACCCATCAGCGACGCCCGCGCCGCCGATTTGCCCCTGGTCATCGATTGCCTGCGCTATTATGCCGGCTGGGCCGACAAGATTCACGGCGACACGATTCCGATTCGCGGCAATTATTTTTGCTACACGCGGCGCGAGCCATTGGGGGTGGCCGGGCAGATCATTCCCTGGAACTTTCCTCTGTTGATGGCGGCGTGGAAATGGGGCCCGGCCCTGGCCGCCGGCTGCACCGTCGTGATGAAGCCCGCCGAGCAAACTCCGCTCACCTGCCTCAGGTTCGGCGAGCTGGCGATCGAAGCGGGATTTCCCAAGGGAGTGATCAATATCGTCCCCGGTTATGGCCCGACCGCGGGCGCCGCGCTGGTCAAGCATCCCGAAGTCGACAAAATCGCCTTCACGGGCGAATACCGCACGGCGCAGATCATCATGGCCGACGCGGCGCAGACCTTGAAGCGGCTCACGTTCGAATTGGGGGGGAAGAGCCCCAACGTGATCTTCGCCGATGCCGACCTCGATGCGGCCGTCGCGGGGACGGAATTCGGCCTGTTCTTCAACCAGGGCCAATGCTGCTGCGCCGGAAGCCGCGTGTTCGTCGAAGAAAAGATTCACGACGAGTTCGTCGAAAAGCTGGTGAAGCGCGCCAAGGCCCGCAAGTTGGGAGACCCGCTCGATCCCGACACGGTTCAAGGCCCCCAGGTCGATCAGGCCCAGTTCGACAAGATCATCAATTACATCGAAAAGGGTATCGACGGCGGCGCCAAGTGCCTGACCGGCGGCAAGCGCTGGGGCAAAAAGGGCTTTTACATCGAACCGACGGTGTTCGACGAAGTCACCGACGACATGCCGATCGCCACCGATGAGATTTTTGGCCCGGTTCTCGGAGTCTTGCCGTTCAAAAAGGTCGATGAAGTGATCGACCGGGCGAACAAGACGTTTTATGGTCTGGCCGCGGCCGTCTGGACGCGCGACGTGGGAAAGGCGCACCGCCTGGCCAACAGCGTGCGCGCGGGGACGGTGTGGATCAATTGCTACGACGTGTTCGACGCCGCAGCCCCTTTCGGCGGCTTCAAGATGAGCGGCATCGGCCGCGAGCTGGGCGCCGCCGCGCTCCAGAACTACACCGAGCTCAAGACGGTGACGATGAGCCTGGTATAGTTCGGCGGCAAATATGATCGCAGGGGGCGTTGGACACGTACTTTTTGAAGCGATGCTGGACCCTCTTGCTAGACATCCCATACTACTCAAATTAACGATTCACAACGGAGATTGTGGATGCATAAGAGTCCATGCATAAAGTGAAATAATTCTCAAAACATTATGCGGCAGTAATTTGCGCTGCTAATTCGTCCACAATCGTGGGAAAACCTGCCGCGGGCGGCGCTGCTGGCGCTGTCTCGCAGTGGTGACGCAAGGTACGCACAGCACACATGTTGCGGCGGATTTCAAGCGATGTTGCGAAAAAAACTCAAACCCGAGTTTTATTCACTCCGAGTATATTCATTGCCTGTATGGCGACGAGCAAGCGAGGACGCTTGCTCTACGGAGCGTTTTCACTCGACATTTCGCCGGAATCGCCGTCGCGCTCTTTGAAGAGAGTGACTTCGTTTCCTTTGTCGTTGTAGATCACATTGTCCATGAAGGTGCGCATGAGCAGCATCCCGCGGCCGCAGGGGCGGTCGAGGTTCGCCGGGTCGGTCGGGTCGGGAAGCGATGCCGGGTCGAATCCCGGACCCTCGTCGCGGACGGTGTACATGGCCTGGGTGGGAGTGATCTTGACGGCCACGTAGATTTTCCGATCGCGATAGGGTTCTTCTGTCGCGCGCTTCGACGCCGCGTCGTGGTACAACTGGTGATCCTGTTCGCGCAGCTCCGAGCTGAGTTCCAGATTGCCGTGATAAAAGGCGTTGAGCAGCGCTTCTTCGACGGCGACGCCCAGCCGCAGGCATTCGGGATTTGAGCAGACCCTCAGCCGAATCGACTCTTCGCGCAGATAACTGGCGATGGCACACACGAGGTCGAGGTCGTTTTCGAGCGTGAAGGCATATTCGTAGCGGGAGAGCCGGCTCACCAGCCGCGCTCTTCCGCGGACTTCGCGCGAGGCCGACAAGACACGTTCGACGATTTCCAACAGCTCGCCCGCCAGGGCCCGCTTGGGGACGTAGCTCGACGCCCCTTTTTGCAGGGCCTGCACGGCAATTTCTTCGCTTCCCAGAGACGTCATCAGGATCACGGGAAGCAGGGGATAGTTCTCCTTGATTTCCGAGACCAATTCCAGGCCGTTCATGTTCGGCATCATCATGTCGGTCACGACCAATTCGGGCAGGTGCAGCTCGATTTTCGCCAGCCCGTCGCGGCCGTCGACCGCTTCGAACACGGTGAACCCCGGAGATTTTCGCAAGAGACTCACGGCGAGATGCCGATCCATCGGCGAGTCGTCAACGACAAGAACAGACGGCATGAGGGCCTCCAGGGTTTACACCCGAGCCTTTTCTAGGATTGAAGGGCCGCGCTTACGCTTTTCCGGAAGCAACCGGCGCACCGGCGAATCCGGAGAGTTCTTTCTGCATCTCGAGCACTGCATGTTTCAACATCTCGATCGAGCCTGAGGCCGCCTCCAGACTCCCCGTGCGTCCGTGTTCCTCGATCCGCGAGGCGAGTTCATAAGCCGCCTGCGCGCCGAACATTCTCAAGCCGCTTTTGATGGTATGAGCCGCCCGCCGCAAGAGCGCCGGGTCTTTTTCCGCCAGCGCCTCGTCCATTTCGCCCAAGAGACGCGGCGATTCGGCGAGAAAAATGCGGGCTACATCGGCCAGCAACCGGGCGTCGCCGTCGACCGCCTTGAGGGCCGTCTCGATGCAGAGCGCCCCCCCGTTCGCTTCCAGCGGGGGCGCTGCGTCCACGGACCGGGCGCCGGGAACGTGCGGCGGCTTGGCCAACGGATCGAGGGATTCCGGCAGGGCTTCGTGAGGCGGCGACCCGGCGACCTTCGCGATCGTCTCATAAAGCTGCACGGCGCGAACGGGTTTGGTCAGGTAATCATCCATGCCCGATTCCAGACAGCGCTCGCGATCTCCTTTCAGAGCCTGCGCGGTCATGGCGACGATCGGCACGCGCCGTTCTGCGCCCACTTCGCGTTCGCGAATGGCTTTTGTCGCCTGCAAGCCGTCCATTTCCGGCATCTGCACGTCCATCAGCACCAGGTCAAACGGCCGCGACAAAACCAACGCCACCGCTTCCGCTCCGTTATTGGCCACGACGACCTGGTGCCCTTTGCGCTCCAGCAAAGCCGAGGCCAGCTTCTGGTTGTAGAGGCTGTCTTCGGCGAGAAGAATCGTCAGCCCCGACGGCTCGGGGACGGTTGCCGGCAGGGCCGCCGTCGCCGGTCGATCGGCCTGTCCGCCGGACAAGAGCTCGATGAGCATGTCGAACAATTCCGACTGATTGATGGGCTTCATCAAGTAAGCATCGAGACCAAGTTGCTCGCAGCGCGTGACGTCGGCCGAACGATCGCCCGAAGTGAGCAGCATGACCATCTGCGCGACTTCGCGCCGGTATTGCTGCTGGATCCGGCCGGCCAGGGCGAAACCATCGACAGAGGGCATATCGGAGTCGATCAGCGCGACCGCGAATCGCGCGTCGCCCGCTTTTTGCGCCGCGAGAATCTCGAGGGCCATATCGGCGCCGGAAACGGCCGTGACGGCCATGCCCCAACCGGCCAGCATTTCGGACAGCGTCCGGCGGTACGTCGAGTTGTCTTCGACGACCAGGGCGCGCGCGCCGGAAAGCCCTCCGCTCTCGAACGCAAACACCGGCTCATTTCCATCGGCCAGGCGAATCGCGGCCGTAAAATGAAATGTGCTTCCCTGCCCGGCTTCGCTGTCGAACCAGATGCGGCCACCCAGAAGCTGGACGATGCGCGACGAGATCGCCAGGCCCAGCCCTGTGCCGCCGTACTTGCGGCTCATGGAGCTATCGACCTGCTCGAATGCCTGGAACAGCCGTTCGCGCCGGGCCTGGGGAATGCCGATTCCGGTGTCGCTCACGGCGACGTGCAACAGCAGCCGCTCTCCGTCAAGCGATTCGGAGTAAACGCGCACGAGCACTTCGCCTCCGGAGGTGAACTTGACGGCATTGCCGACGAGATTGATGAGCACCTGCCTTAAGCGCGTGGGGTCGCCGACGACGCGGTCGGGGACGTTGGCCCCGATGTCGGAAATGAGCTCGAGGCCCTTGCGATGCGCCTGCACCGCCAGCGACTTGAGCGTGCATCCGAAGCTGTCGCGCAGGCTGAATTCGATCTCTTCGAGATCGAGTTTGCCGGCCTCGATTTTCGAGAAGTCGAGAATGTCATTGATCAACGACAAGAGCGACTCGGCCGATTCCTGCACGATCTTCAAGTATTCGCCTTGCAGCGGCGAAAGGCCGGTTTCGAGCACGAGTTCGGTCATGCCGATGATGGCGTTCATCGGCGTGCGGATTTCGTGGCTCATGCTCGCCAGAAAAGCGCTCTTGGCGCGGTTGGCCGCCTCGGCCGCCTCTTTGGCCCGTTCCAGCTCGGCATTGCGATCGGCGAGGGCTTTAGCCGTTCGACCGCGCTCGATCGAATACCGCACCGCGCGTTCGAGCACGGCGATGCCCGCCTGGCCTTTGACCAGGTAATCTTGCGCCCCTTCCTGCACGGCTTTGAGCGCCGTCGTTTCGTCCTCAAATCCGCTCAAGACGACGACGGGCACCATGGGGGCCGCCTGCTGAACGGCGCGAAAGGTATCGAGACCGCGGCTGTCGGGGAGCTGCAAATCCAGAAGCACCGCGTCGATCGTGCCGCGCGCCAAATGCCGCAGTCCGTCCGCCAGCGACTCGGCATTGGCGACGTCGAAGTCGGCCTGGCGGGCTTCGGAAAGCAGCTCGCTGATGAGCAGCGCATCATCGGGGCTGTCTTCGATCAGCAACAGGTGAATGACTTGCCGGCTCATCGCTGTCAGTGCCGTCCCCTGGAATAACCATTCTGCACAGCCGCTCCAATTGTGCCGCAACGATTGCGGACCGTCAAACCGAAACTTCAAACCCCTTACACCACGCTGTTGCCGAACGTGACGACGAATTCCGAACCGCCCCCGGGCCTGGGCCGCACCCACGCCGAGCCGCCGTGGCGCTCGGCAATCTGGCGTACGATAGCCAGGCCCGCGCCGGTGCCTTCGACCTCGCGGCCGACGGCGCGCTGGAACAACTGAAAAATGCGATCGGCATAGCCGGCAGGAACCCCCGGCCCGCGGTCGCTCACGACCAGGCCTTCGCCGGGAGGTTCTTCGCGCTGGGGATGATAGGCGGCGATTTCGACCTCGGGCGGGTGCCCGTCGCGCGTGAATTTGAGGGCGTTGGCGACGAGGTTGAACACCGCCTGCGTCACCCAGCGCCGGTCTGCTGCCAGATGCGGGAGCTTTTCGTCGACGCGCACGCGGCCCCTGGTGCGCTCGATGCGCGAATCGAGCTGCGCCAGGACGTCGGCCACCACCTCGTCGAGAGCCACTTCCTGCGTCGGGTCGATCGAGCGCTGCGCCCGCGAGAGGGTCAGAACGTCTTCGAGCAGCCGATCGAGCCGCTCGGCGCCGCGCATCACGCGCTTCAAATAGTCTTGTCCCTGCGCATCGAGCTGGGCCGCATTTCGCTCGACGGCCAGCTTGGCGAAATTGTGAACGGCGCGAAGCGGCTCGCGCAAGTCGTGCGACGTCACGTACAGCAGCGTCTCCAGATCGCGATTCTTACGCTTGATCTCTTCTTCGGCCCGCGTGCGCTCGGTGATGTCGCGCAGGAAGAGCGTAAACACCGTGCTCCCCTCCAGCGGAATCGCCTGCATGCACAGTTCGGCGACAAACCGCTGGCCGTTTTTGCGGACCATCGGCTGCTCGAAGCGGCTGCCCAGCATCGACCCCATCTCGCCCGCCGTGCTGTAACGATCGAGCGCGTCGCGGTGACGTTCGCGCGTGGCCTGCGGCAAGAGAGTTTCGGCGAGGTCCCTTCCCACGATTTCTTCGCGACGGAACCCGAACGTCTCCTCGGCGGCCGGATTGAATTCGATGATCTTCCCCTGCTGATCGATCGTAATGATGCAGTCGAGGGCGGCCTGCAAGATGGCGCGGTTCCGCGATTCGCTTTCCGATAATTCTTCTTCGGCACGCTGCCGGGCCGTCACGTCCCAAAAGGCGATCTGCACTCCCGTCACGCCCCCGGCCGCGTCGTAGACCGGCGCTTTGAGCACCTCGACGAAGTGCTTTTCGCCCGTGGGCAGGCGATGCTCTTCGACGGTTTGAAAGACCTGCCGGGTTTCGGCCACCTGCCGGTCGTCGGCCCGGTACTTCTCAGCCAGGTCGTGCGCAAAGAAATCGTGGTCGGTCCGGCCCACGATCTCGGCGAGAGTCCGTCCCAGCTCGCGGCAGAACAGGCCGTTCGCGAACCGAAACCGCCCGTCGAGGTCTTTGAGAATCAGGTGGATCGGCAACCCTTCGGCAAACGAGCGATACATCGCCTCGGCGTTGACGAGCGCCGCTTCGTTGTTTTGACGGCGCGCGCTCTCGGCGGCAGAGCGCTCGACCAACTGCGCGAATTGCGGTCCGGGGGCGATCACGAATTCGAAGCTGCCCGCTCCCGCGAGGGCGCCGGCGGCATCCGAATCGGCGGCCATCTCAACCACGATGCCCGCCTGTCGCAGCAATCGCACCAGCGGCTCCGCCTGGGCCGAATTGCCGTGAATGATCAGCGCTTGCGACATGCCGCCATCCTTGCGCCGCAGACGATTTCGAGAGAGGGGAAACTGGCCACGATCGTGCAATTCAGCCTACCGCTTGCGAGGCGGCGCGGCAATGATGCAGCGCATGTTCCATCACGTTCAAGAGCCACGGCCGCTGCCAGGGATTCAGGTGCGGAAATGTCGCCGAAAACACCGACGCCAGCAGCAACAGCGCGCACACGATCTGAAAAAGTCGGCGGTGCCCCCAGGCGTCGATCGCGGGGACCAGCGCCACGAGCCACAGCGGAATCAGCCAAAAAGCCCAGCGCAGTCCGCTCGTGTTGCCTCCGTAGTTGTAGCTCTGCGTTCGCGAAAGATAGAACGCCAACAACCAAATGGTGAGCACAAGGCTCAGCCAGACCGTTTGGCGCAAGGGGAAAGACTTTCCCAGCCGGAACCACCCGGCGATCGAGAGCAGGAACATGGGCGTCAGCGAGAAAATTCCGTGGTGCCCGAACGTGCAGTGGAAGAGATAGATCAAGGGCGATGATTCCCCCTGGTCTTGCAGGGAGGGATTCATCCAATAGCTCGGGACCCCCTTATGGACGTATTTGTAAAAGGTGTCGTCTGCGGCGCCGAAGCCGGCCTGGAAGGGCAAAAGGCCCCCCGTGCACAGCCAATTGGTGTAGAAAAAGAACGTCAGGGGCACGAGCGCGGCGGGGACAAACCATCGCAAGACCTGCCCCGGTGAGCGCCACACGAGAAGGGCGAACAACGCCAGCCCGAATGCGCCGGCCGGCGCCTCGCACGACGCGGCGAACGCTCCCCAAAATCCCGACATCGCAAAGAGCCACCCGTCTCGGCGACCGTCGATTACAATTCGCAGTGTGGGATAAAGTGCGAACACGACGCAACAGGCAGCCATCGTGTGATTATTCAGGGTGGTGAGGAACGTCGTTAAGAACGTTCCTCCGGCGGCCGCCACGATCAGAAAGACCCGGCTCCAGTCCGTCAGGGCATAGCGCTCGCCGATCGCCGCCATCAACGCCAGCGCCACGAGCCACGGAAGCCAATTCACGACGAGCAGGATGACCTGAACGGTTTCATGGGGCATTTCGAGCAAATCAAGCCCGGCGGCATGCTTGAAGAACCAATAAACACCCGCCACCAGAGTCGCCAGGAAGGGAGGCTTCGACGAATAGAAATGGTCGCGGAACCGCCCTTTGTCGATCGTGTCCCAACCTGGCTGCTCGATGATTTCATCGATTTGATAAGTGCCGCGTTCCACAAGCGACCACACGGTGCACCAGCGCGAGCGATCATTGGCGCTGAGCATCGGCGTATGGGGCGGGCGCTTTTTCGACCACGGCCCGGCGGGGCTATAGAGCCGCGTCACCGTTAGAATACTCGCCAGCGCGCTTCCAGCCGCGACGGTGATCACCAAGAGGTAAACGAACCGGCGCAGGCCGATCAAGGGGCGGCCCCCGCGTCGGCTTTAGCTTTTTCCTCCTGGGCCTGAGAGACGTCCGGGTTGGGGGTGGCGTCCCCTTCTTCCAGTCCCAGCACCCATTTGATGCCTCCCAGCAGCGACGCGATGAATTGCTTGTTCGTCCATGTCTCGGTGTTGTGACCGAGATTCGTATAGAACACCTTGCCCTCCCCGTAATTCTTAACCCACGAGACGGGGACGTGGTATGGTTTTTTTAACGAGCATTTCGCCATGTTGAGGCTCATCAAAACGCGCACTTTTTCGGGTTGCCAGTGCACGTACTGATAGATTTCGTCCTTGAAGGCGAACTCCGGGCCCCACATCTTGCTGGCGGGGTGCTTGGTGTCATGCACAGAAATCGTCACCGTGTCGCCCGAGTTCCAAGGATGCCCGTTGAAAGTTCCTCCGATCATGTCCCAATAGGGCTGGTATTCGCTGTAGGTGTCGGTCGACGAATGCGTGGCGACAAACCCATGCCCTTTCTGTTTGAGCCACGTGTTCAGAAAGAACTTCATGTTCTGTTCAGGAATCCCCAAGTCGGGTCCCTGCGTGTAGAAAAAGACGATGTCGTATTTTTTGAGATTGTCAGGGGTCAGGTCGGCGACCGGGTCTTGCGTACAATCGACCGCGAACAGCCCGCTCGTTTGACCCAGTTGAGTGACGGCGACTTCGGCCGGCGCCAGTTCGTCTTTCTGGCGTTTCACCGGATCGTGCGTGAAGGTTTTGGCGACGGTGACCATCAGGATGCGGGCCTTTTTCCCGGCCTTTTCTTCAGCCTGGAACGCCGTCGGGACGGCAAGATGCACGCTTCCCAGGCCAACCAAGGCGGCCGCGACCAAAGCCAATCGAGACGATTTCATCGTCGTGTCCTAATGCAGGCGGAGAGACCAGACCTCGCACGACCAAGTCATGCCACTTGCGTCGTTACAGCGGGCATTCATGATAGACGGCGCAGGGACCTGCTGCCACTCATGAGGGCGCGCGTTCTGCGACGCATGCAGGTTTGATCGTGCACAGTCGCCCCCCTCGATTCCCCGGTGATGGCGGGAGGAAGGGCGCGGGTACGCGAGTCGGCGTGACGCGCCGTCGCCGATCGCTAAAAGTCTCCTCCGCCGGAATCGCCGCCGCCGAAGTCCCCGCCCCCGAAATCTCCGCCGCCGAAATCGCCCGAGCCGGAATCCCCACCGCCGAAATCGCCACCGCTGTCGCCGCCACCGTCACCAGCATCGTCGCGATCGTCGAAATCGCCCCCGCTTCCTTCGAAATCCTGGCCAGCGCCTTCAGAGGCGCTTCGATCTCCCGCGTTCTCGCCTCCCCCAAAGAAGCTCGAGGGCCCGCTGTGTTCCTGACCTCCGAAGAACGAGTGATAGAGCCAATTCCCGGCAACCGCGCCGAACAGTCCGCTCATCAGGCTCCCAAACATTCCTGTGCCGCCTCCCCCGCCGCCATATCCGGGGCCGGGGCCATAGCCCCCGCCATATCCGGGCCGATTTCCGCTGAGGCCGGAAAACAATGCGGAAATCAAGCGGATTCCCAACAAGACAATAACGGCCACGATCACCCATCCCAGCCAACCCATGCCTTTGGCCCCCTGTCCGCCGTGATCGGCGCCCCGATTCTCTCGCTGAACTTCATGAGCCGGCAACTTGGCCTTCATTGTGCGGCTGATGTAATCGACCCCCTCGAGCAAGGCGCCGTCGTGATCGTCCTTCCGGAAACCCTTAAGCAGCTTGTCACGGAGTTGGTTCCGTTCCGCCGCACCAAAGCCCTGGTTTCTCGTCTGCCGATCGACTTCGACTTCGACATGCCCAGGTTGCTTGCAAATCAGGATAAAGATCCCCTTCGCACGCTCCTTCGTCGCGCGTTCGCGCGCCCATTTTTCGAAGAACCGTTCGCGATCGGCTTTGTCCATTTTCGCGACTTCGTCAGCTTTGCCCCCGGGAACGGTCTTAAATGTCTCGATGCGGACTTCTTTGCCGGTCTGTTTGTGCAATTGGGCGATTTCGGCATTGGCCTTGTCGAGGGCCTTCTCGGTGAAGAAACCTGCTGCGTCCTTGATTTCCGCGGCAAAGGATGACGGCGCCTGCGCGACGGCGAAAATCGCCAGGCCGGCGACGGCAATCAACGTTCGTAACCTTTTATGCCACATGGTGATGCTGCCTGTAAAATTTCCAGAAGTTTTGGTTCGATGCCCTTGGAATCTGTTTGCAACTCTCGTTCCCGACGCTCTTGTGGCAGATGCTGGCCAGCGAGCAACGGGAGGCGGCTATTGAGTTTTAACGCAACTGGCCACAAGGGGATCAAAAAACTGAGGCTTGACCCGACTTGTCCCGGGGCTGCCCATCCCAATCGCCGGCAATGTCGGTGGTTTGATCACGACCATGCGTCCATATACTTCTCCTGGAATCCCACGAACGAGTAAGACGAAGCGTCAGCCGTCCCGAGGCAGCGCAAGTTGTGGTTATTATGAGTTCTTCAGCGGAAAACTTTGGTCAGTCTTGCCAAACCTCCCGAATTATTCGGTACGTAAAGCGGCGGACGGGGTTTCATTTCTTCTGCATGACCATCCGGTCTGGTCTTCGGCGACGCGATCCGTCGATCATGATGGCTTTGAGATTGTAGGGAAACGTCTGATGCGGCGGCGCGCGATCTTCATCGTGCTTTGCGTCCTGATGGGCATGCTCGTCGGCGCCTATATGCTGTCGACTGCGCAAAGCGCCGCGCTTTCTGATGAAGAGTGGGACATATGCGAAGCCGTTTGCCGCCACCAGCTTTCGCAAGACCCTGCTCGCGAGGCCGCACAAAGCGGTCGCTTTTTTCTTTCCGTTTGCAGTCAGAATACTGTGCGACGGTATGATCCGCCGGACTCGTTTTTGCAGCGCTTCGACCCGGAAATCGGGACGATCAACAGCGGGTCCGAATTTGACGACGAATCGGGAATTCACCTGGCCATCGCGGAAATCAGGCATACCGCGCCCGGTACGGCCGAAGTCCGCGCGACGTGCCATCAAGGTGCCGGTGCTGCCGTCGGCTCGACATTGTATGCGAAGCGACTCGGCGGCAAATGGAAGGTCATCCGCGAGACGACTCATTGGACCGCGCACAAGTAGCGGTGCGGCCTGAAAACGCGCAATATTTCTCGTGATTGCGTGCGGGCGCGAGGCTGCACAAGTCTCCCAGTCTGCCAGGGTTTGCCAGATCCGCGCTCGGCGGCTGCCCCGCCGCCGTTACAACCGCGACATTTTTCGTCGTCGGAACCGGTTTTATCCAAGTCGATTAAGCGTCGGGTCCGATATTCCTGTTACAGCGTGCATTATCACTACAGACCGTATATTCGTGCGGGGGGGCCGGACGGATGAGACAAATTTCCTGCCATGTATTGCCGAGGACCGGGAAGATGACACGAGCCCGCTGCTACGTGCTCGCAGTGCTGGTCGCCGTGTGCTGCCTGGGACCGTCGTCGGCATTCGCTCAAAGCGGGCCGGGCATGCCGGCGCTGCCGGGCCCTTATCCGCCGAACCCCGGATATGCAGAATCGCCGTACGAGACGCCGGCGCCATTGCCCTACGAGCCCTGGTACGGCGACGTGGGAGACGTAGAGGCTTCGACAAATCGTGTGGGCCCCTTTGTCTATACCAACGGCTGGTATCTGCGCGCCGAGTATTTGAACTGGAACATCGGAAAACCCGGAAACGTGCTGCTGGGCGCACCGGTGGCGAACAACCCCGATCCGACGCAGCCTTTTGTCGCCTTTTCTCCCGGAACCGATGCTCCGCTGGGAATTGCCACGGTTCCCTCGACTCGCAATATCAACTTGGGCAGCACCAGCGGCGTCCAGGTGACTGCCGGCGTCGATCTGGTCAATGGCGGCAAGATTGAGGTCAGCGCGTTCATGCTGGCGCGCAAGCAGTCGGGCTTCACGCTGGCGCTTGGTCAGCGGGTGGCATTCGACACCGACTTCGACTTTCCCGGGCTCGATCCGGCAAAAGTCGAGCTCGCCGAGGGAGAATCGCTCCCGCTGGTCATGGCGACCAGCACGCTGTCGAACGGGCAGGTTGCCGACCATCTTTTTCTCTACAACATCTCGTACCAGGCGGTCTTTCAATCGCAATTCTGGGGAGCCGAAGCCAATTATTTTACCGACTATGACGACGTGGGATTTCTGCAATTCCGGCCGTTGGCCGGTTTTCGGTACTTCAATCTGTCTGAACGTCTGACGCAGCGCGGGGTGTTTCAAGATGTTCTTTTGGGAGGCGCACCGATCACGACAACCATCGATTCGTCGACGATGAACAACCTCTGGGGCGGGCAAATCGGTTTTCGGACGGAGATTATCACCAAGTATTTGAACCTGGGAGTGACTCCCAAAGTCATGTTCCTGGGAGACAGCGCGCTCTCACAGGTCTTTACCAATCATTTCCGCAACAATTCCGACCCGACGGTCTATTCCAACGACCTGACGACCACGTTCACGTTCGGCGCCGAGGTCGGCTCGTACGCACAACTGAACCTGATGCCAAACTTTTCGGTGCGCGTCGGCTATAATCTGATTTGGATCGACCGTGTCACGCGGCCGCACCGGGATATCATTTACAACGACAACGGCCCCAATTCGCCTCCGGACGTGCACGCCAATCTCGTCTTTCACGACATTCTGATCACAGGCTTCTCGATCGGCGGAGAATTTCGCTTCTAATAAGTGCGGCTCACAACCGCGCCCATCGAAGATCGTGCAGTGCGCTTGCATCGACACCCGGCGGCAGAGATAAAGGGTGTCATGCTTGAAATCAGCGCCGACAACGCCGTCGAGTACCTGCACGCGCACCGCCGATTGGAAAAAACGATTCCGGCTCGCGCCGAGCTGCTCGCCTGGGGCGTCTCGAATGCCGTCCTGCGAATCACTCGTGCGACAGGCGAACCGTTCGTGCTGAAGCAATCGCGCAGCCAGTTGCGGACCAAAGATGCCTGGTTCAGCCGTCTCGATCGAATCTGGCGCGAGATCGACGCGCTGAGAGTCTTAGAGCCTCTGCTTCCCGAGGGCGTCATTCCGCGCGTCTTGTTTGAGGATCGCGAGAACTATCTGTTTGCGATGGAAGCGGCGCCCGCCGAACACGTCGTCTGGAAACAGGTGCTGCTGGAGGGCCGCGCCGACCCGCGCATTGCCCGGCGGCTGGGAAGCTTCCTGGCGGCCATTCATCGCCAAACAGCGGAGCGGCCCGATTTGCGCGACGTTTTTGGCGACACGTCGGTCTTTGTCGAGCTGCGTGTCGATCCGTTCTATCGGCGCATTGCCGAGATTTCCAGTGAGACGAGACCGCACATCGACCGCCTGATCGCCGAAATGTTTTCGACGCCGGTCTGTCTCGTGCACGCCGACTTCAGTCCGAAGAATGTGCTCATCGCCGGCGAGCGAATCATGCTGGTCGATTTCGAAACAGCACATTACGGCGACCCGGCGTT